>SAAM01000261.1 GCA_009929415.1 Clostridia bacterium
TTTCTGTATGAATCTCTGGCCCGGAAATCAAGTATAATATCAAGCAGTTCGTTTTTCTTAAGTACTTTCATGCTTATCACCTCAAAGACATTATACCCAAATTATAATTAATGAAATAGTATGATATAATATAATCAAATTTCGAAATATCTGAAATCAAACTTAAATTGATTTTTGCACAGGAGGGAGCATCATGATAAAGCCATCGGCACTTAAAAAAGGAGATGCAGTTGCCATAGTAAGTCTTTCGAGTGGAATGCTGGGAGAGGATTTTGCAAGGCATGAGCTTGAAATCGGACTTAGGAGGATAAGGGAGTTTGGCCTTGAGCCAGTTGTAATGCCAAATGCGCTGAGAGGGATGAAATACCTTCAGGAGCATCCGGAGGCGAGGGCTCAGGACCTAAAGGATGCTTATTACGATGAGCGAATAAAGGGTATAATATGTGCGATAGGAGGAGATGATACTTTCAGGCTCCTTCCGTATATAATGGATGATAATGATTTCATTTCCCATGCTAAGAAAAATCCAAAGCTGTTTACAGGATTTTCTGACACTACGATAAATCATCTGATGTTCTATAAGATGGGAATCACTACATTCTATGGCCCTAACTTTGTGTGCGACCTTGCTGAGCTCGATGATGAGATGCTTCCTTATACGAAGAGCTTCTTCTCAAAATATTTCGCAGCAGAAGACAGATACAGCATAGAATCAAGCGACATATGGTATGAGGAACGCACGGATTTTTCGGAGAACTCCGTAGGAATATCAAGGATATCACATCCGGAAAAAAGAGGACACGAGATAATACAGGGAAGCGGAAAAGTAAGGGGAAGGCTGCTCGGCGGCTGCCTTGAGAGTTTTTATGATATCCTTACTGTAAACCGGTATGAAAATCAGAAGGCTATGTGCGAAAAATATGGCATATTTCCGGATCTAAGTGAATGGAGAGGAAAGATACTTTTTCTTGAAACCTGTGAAGAAAAGCCTGAGCCGGAAAAATTCAGAAAAGAGCTTTTTTCGCTTAAGGAAACAGGTATATTTGAAGAAGTTGCCGCAGTGATTTTTGGAAAACCGGCAGACGAGGCATTCTATGAAGAGTATAAGACGATAATCAAAGAAGTCATAGATGACGAAAGGCTGCCTGTGATGTACAATCTGAATTTTGGGCATGCTTATCCGAGATGCGTGATTCCTTATGGACTCGAGGCAGAGCTTGATTTTGATAAAAAGATTTTAGAAGTCGGAGAGTCATTATTCAGAGCATAAAAAAATTCCTTTCGTGCTCGCAAAGGGGTATTTTGCAGGCACGAAAGGAAGATGCGTGAAGGCGTTTTTAATATTAGAATTCCATTCTTCTGACTAGCACATTTTTTAGCTTGTTAAGCTCAGCCTCAAGTTCAGATACTTCATTATCGGATCCGCTTACAAATTCAAGGATTATAAGTCCCTTGCTGCTGCACATGGTGCCGGCTGCCTCATGAAGTCCAAGTCTGGTCTTGATTATGCATCCGTGCTTTGTGAGAAGCTCCTGCACCCTTACTGCATCGCTGTCCCGGTCCTCAATCTGAATACCCATTATAATTCTCATAAGTTCTCCTCTCAGTCATATCACAAATATATCTGTTAATTTTTTACCCTTTGAAGTAGAGTATTAAACAAATTGTCATTACAATTTTGAGAGAATAATATGAATAAAAAAAATAAAAATGAAAATAACTATGTTGTTTCACATTCAATAGATCCAGTATATGACTCCAATTCAGAGATTCTTGTACTCGGGAGCTTTCCATCCGTAAAATCAAGGCAACAGAAGTTTTTTTATGGGCATCCACAGAACCGATTCTGGAAAGTACTTGCAGCCGTAATGCAAGAAGATGTTCCTGAAACAATAGAAGACAAAAAGGAATTCCTGATAAGAAACAGGATAGCTGTATGGGATGTAATAGACAGCTGCATTATAGATGGTTCGAGCGACAGCAGCATCAAAAACGTGGTTCCGTCAGATTTGGAAAAAATAATACTTAATACAAAGATAACGCATATATTTGCCAATGGAGCTACAGCAAGAAAACTTTATGAAAAACATCATGAAAAAAAACTGGGAATCAAGATAGAAGCATTGCCTTCAACCAGTCCTGCAAATGCGGCATATTCTCTTGAGAGGCTCATAAATGAATGGTCATCTTTAAAAAAGTTTCTAATTAAGTAATGGAGGTGCAGTCATGATTTACTATTTTTCAGGCACGGGCAATTCAAAATGGGTAGCCGAAAAAATCGCTGAAAAAACCGGGGATACTCTGGTAAATGTTGCAGGATATATAAACAATAACGAAGTATCTATTACAGTGAGAAAAGAAGAAACCGCAGGATTTGTATTTCCGGTATATGCATGGGCAGTACCAGACTTCTTCATGAAATTCATCAGGAGCATTAAAATCGAAGAGGGCGCTTTCTGCTTTGCAGTCTGTACCTGTGGAGACGAGGCAGGGCTTTCCATGAAAAAGCTGGCAAAAGAAATAAATCTCAATTCGGCGTATTCCATACGTATGCCAAACAGCTACATCATCGGATATGACGTGGATACAGCTCAGGATACCGCGAAGAAAATCGATGCCGCGAAAATAAAGCTTGAAGCACTCAGTGAAGATGTGATGAGCAGGAAAGCCGTGTGGGATGTGTTTGAGGGCTCGAATGCATTTCTGAAATCAAGCGTTGCGTCTGTAATGTTCAACAAATTCGGGAAAAACACAAAGCCATTTTCTGTAGATGGAACCTGCATTTCATGCGGTCTGTGTGAAAGAATATGCCCGACGCACAACATAAATCTCAAAGAAGGTATGCCAGTGTGGGGAGATGACTGCCTGATGTGCCTCGCATGCATAAACAGATGCCCCGAAAAATCTATTCAGTATGGAAATTCAACCAGGAATAAGGGAAGATATTACTTTAAGGAGCAGGAAGGATAATTATATGATTAG
>SAAM01000262.1 GCA_009929415.1 Clostridia bacterium
AGAAAGATGGAATAAGCTATGCCTTCTCTTCAATCATCTCAATTAACTTCTTCCCCATCATCTCAATAACACCGACGACCAGAGCGTTTCCCATGCAAAAGTATCTGAACTTCTCAGGCATTCCGGTATTGGTCCAATTATCGGGGAATCCGTCCAGTCGCTCACATTCAATCGGAGTCAGTAATCGTAATCTTCCAGTTTGAGGATCTTTGACTACATGGGTGGAACGATTCTTGCTCGATTCTGATGTCAACATTGTCCTGCTAGGTCTGTCCAATGGTTCTGGATACGGGATGGCTCCTTCCGTATAATGATATACGAAGCCCTCTCTCGTAGTTCTCATCTCACTCTTAGACCCTTTCATTCGAGTCCATATTTCAAGGTCCTGCTCTTTGATGTAGTACTTTTTATCTACATCCTTTTCAAGAACGCTTCCCAGTGTTTTTCCATCTACGAATGGTTCTGCCATTAAATCAATTGTAGTGCAAGCATGATTGCTACAAAAACCTGCATTAGAAAATGGGTTACTGAAAGTATTGGTTATCTGTACCAAGTCCTTGGGAATATCGATGGATTTGATAGTTCCTTTGATGACAGCCTTGAATGTTCTTGCAAAAAAGCCTTTCTGAATTAGAATCTCCTTGGTAGAAACATTATGATAGTTCTTCGCCACCGGTGTCTGAGGCAGATTCGCAAAGATGAAAGTTCTTCTTCTCCTTTGTGGAAAACCATAATCTGCAGCATTGATGACTCTCCATTCAACATTGTACCCAAGATTATTCAGGCATGAGAGTATAACAGCAAAATCTCGACCTCTTTGCTTTGCAGGAGACTTCAAGAGTCTGTCGACATTTTCCAAGAGGATGTATGGAGGCCGTTTCATTTCGATGATTCTGTTGATTTCCCACCAGAGAACACCTTTTTTCCCTTGAATGCCTTTCGCAAGTGTAGCAGCGACTGAGTAATCCTGACAAGGAAATCCTCCCACCAACAATGTATGGTTTGGGATATTCTCAGCTTTAACGGATGCGATATCATCATTTATGTGTATTCCTGAAGGAAAATGAGATTCATAGCAATCAGAAGCCCATTGCTTTTTTTTCCCTGGCTCCCATTGATTGCTGAATACGACTTTCCATTTGCCACTTGCTTCAAGCCCTAGCCGAAAACCGCCAACACCAGCAAACAATTCTACTATTTCATAGTTATTAGCCACTTTTCTCTACCATCCAAAACTAAACCATTGTAAAGTACTATATCGGAATCTTGAAACTCTGGCAAGATCATTGTCAAGAAAAATGAATCGGAGCAACACGATGAGCCCAGATTATGACCATACTTCACCTACTGAAATTCTTAGGTATGCTCGTGAACTTGAAGACAAATCCGTAGGAAAGGTTCTATCAAATTATCAACCTGACCTTGCCAAAAACGAAGCACCACCCTATGGGGCATCTGTTGAACTATACAAAGGAAAAGGTGGTTTTGGTCAATTCCTGGAAGAAATCTATTTTAAGAAAAAAAATGATAATCTATCGCAACCAGACTTCCCAGAGGCCGGTTTGGAGCTGAAAACAGCTCCATTGAAGAAAACAAAGAAACGCTCTGTCAAGGCAAAAGAAAGAGTAGTTCTCGGAATCATCAATTATGAGAGAATCATTGAAGAAAGATTTGAAATCTCGCACTTCCTAGACAAAAACACATCTATTTTATTAGTCTTCTATTTCCATGATGCCGTAAAATCTTATTACGACCTTGAGATTCCGTTGGTCGATATTTGGGAATGTCTCAAGGAAGATGGTAAACAGATTCAAGCAGATTGGGAACTGATTGTAGGAAAGGTTAAGACAGGGCTAGCCCATGAAATTTCAGAAGGGGATACCTACTTCCTTGGGGCATGCACAAAAGGAGCTACGAAACTAAAGAGCCAAGTAAAACAACCTTGTTCGGACATTGTCGCTCAGGCAAGAGCATTTTGCTTCAAGGTTAGCTATGTAAATCATATTTATAACGTACTTGTAGAAAGGCAGCATAAAAGGAAAAAGCAAACAGAATACTTACGTCTGCTAGATACAAAACCGTTTACACTTGAGCAGCAAATTCAATCCAGATTTGCTCCCTTTTTAGAAATGACGGTTGATAAAGTATGCGAGGAAATAGGTATCCCTTACAACCCTTCTGATAAGGGTTTCTATGCTCGCGTTTCTAGAACCATTCTTGGTATCAGAAAAAAGAATCAAAAAATCTATGAGTTTGATGCAGCAGGAATCCAAATCAAAACGATTAGAATTGAACCAAATGGGAAGTCGAACGAAGAGATGTCTTTCCCTGCAATGGATTATTGTGAGATGATGGACCAAGAATGGGAAGATAGCGATCTTTACCAGATTCTGACAAGCAAATTCTTCTTTGTAATTTATAAACATGAGTCAAAGAATTATCCCTACCGTCTGGAAAGAATAAGAATTTGGAATATGCCTGAATCTGATTTGGAGATTGCCCATGAAGGCTGGGAAGATACTAAACAAAAAATCAAGATGGGTGATTATGACAATTTCGTCAGAATACGAGATAAAAGTATTATTCATGTTAGACCGCATGGGACCGACAGTTTCAAAGACCTTACTCCCACACCACAGGGCACGATGTATAAAAAATTGAGTTTTTGGTTGAACAAGGACTATATCTATGAAAAGGTGCTAAAGCATTACAATTAATTAATGATTTCCCAACTTCCAACACTATATACGCCTAAGAAGGGTTCTTCCTTGGCCTCCCACGTTTCCTTTTCGGTGCATCAGGGTCCACTTCTTTCTTGGGTCTTCCCCTTTTCTTCTTGGCGGGCTCCTCCATCTTGGGAAGCAGGTCGAGCCTTTGTAGGGTTTCCTCGGTTGCTCTCGTAGTTCTGACGTACTCCCATTGCCCGTCGCCGTTGGTGTTCACCTTCTTGGCGGAGGCGAGCCGGCTCATGATGT
>SAAM01000263.1 GCA_009929415.1 Clostridia bacterium
AGTTTCTTCAAAACTGTTAATGGTTTTCTTCTGAGTGAGATATGATATGCACCTGCTGAAATCAACTCCATCCGAAGATATCGCCCCTGACGGGCATTGACTTATACACCTGTCACATCTGATACATTGCAAAGATTCTGTTATGTGTCCCTTCGAGGATATGTCAGTAATTATGAGTCCGATAAACCCATAGCTCCCGAATATATCATTTATAATCATTGAGTTCATCCCTGTTTTTCCAAGGCCTGATGCATAAGCAAAGAATCTCTCATTCAGAGGCCCGTTATCACACTGAATTAAAAATTCGGCTTCGTGATACTTCGCTTTTATATCGTCGACTATCTCATTCATAATTTTCTTTACTATCATATGATAATCTCTTGAAAATGCGTGCGATGAGAGATTTGCACCGTCTGAAACTCTTGCTTTCTCTTCAGTCATGAATGGAACAAAAAGTACGATTGCAGTCCTTGGGTAAAATCCGTACTTATTTGAAATTTCATCCAGACCTTCTCCTTCAATCTCATATTCATTGCCTTTCCCCAGAGCTCTTTTTCCTTTGAGTTTCTTAAGGAATTCATCATATGATTCCTTGCAGGATTCTATATCCATTATCCTGTAATCTATATCATCATATTTCTTAAGTATATCATTCATAAATTCCACCTTTTAAAAAAACCTTTGAGAAGAATATTCTCAAAGGTTTCCAAACACTTATTTACCACAGCATTTTTTATATTTTTTTCCGCTTCCACAAGGGCATGCGTCATTTCTGCCGATTTTGTTTTCGTTTACGACAGTTCTTGTCTTGTTATACTCTTTTCTTATCTGCTGTCTCTTCTCTGATGTGAGTATATTCTCCCACTGACTCATTTCATACAGCCAGTCTGCTTTTGCAGAAAGCATGTTGAAATAGAGCTTTTCAAAATCAATTTCTAATTCTACAGATGTATCCTCTTCAAGAGTCTCCATGTCTATCTCTGTTGCCAGAGATGTATTTATTCCATCGAGGAACCCTATTACTGTCAGAGAATCCACTTCAAACTGATCTGCAATCCCTTTTACTGTACTTTTAAGTGTTTCAGTGTTATTTTCCAGAAGATATTCATAAAACTTAGCTTCCTTTGGAAGATAATCCCCCCAGAATTTCTCATATTCTGACTGATTATCAATTTGATAAGCCATCTTATCCCATTTGCTGTATAAAGACATAATATATGTTTCCTTTCAGTTTTATTAACTTTTGTATTATAGCAAAAAGCTTCATCCTTGTAAATAGTAACTAATAATTTTTAAGTTCTCTCTGCATCCTTCTGTCGGCGTCTTTCTTTGCCAGAGACTCTCTCTTGTCATAAAGCTTCTTACCTCTCGCAAGACCGATTTCCACCTTCACCTTTCCCCTCTTAAGATACACTTTCAGCGGAATGATTGTGTAGCCTTTCAGAGTCGTTTCTCCGATGAGCTTGTTTATTTCGGACTTGTGAAGCAGCAATTTTCTTACTCTCAGAGGATCGACATTGAATATGTTTCCCTGTTCATAAGGGCTTATGTGGACCTGTTTCAGATACGCTTCCGAGTTGTCTATCGACACATAGCCGTCAGAAATATTTATCTTCGACATCCTTACCGATTTAACTTCAGTTCCTTTAAGTTCTATGCCCGCTTCATATGTCTCCAGTATTTCATAATTGAATCTGGCTTTTTTATTCTGAGCAACTATTTTTATATCAGACACATTATTCTCCTCTTAATTTTTTTGCCATTTCTTTAGCTATGATCGAAAGACTGTCAAGATCTTCCTTCTTAGGTGAGCACTTGGCTTCAACCATATGCTCTATTACATCATACTGACTGCATTCTGCAAACTGTTTAAGAGTTTTCACGCCTCCACCGCTCCAGCTGTATGATCCGCATATTCCAAGTATATGATTCTGGATATTGTTCATTTCAATGACTTTTACGAGGTTTGCCATAGCCGGGAAAAGTCCATTATTATATGAACAGCTGGCAAGTATCAGGCCCTTGTATCTCCAGATATCATTAATGATATAGGAAGCATGAGTCTTGGATACATCATATATCTTGATGTTCTTTATTCCTTCCTCCGCAAGCTGCCTTGCTACTGTCTCAGCCATTGTTGCCGTATTTCCATACATTGACCCGTATACTATTACTACACCTTCTTCAGTCTGATAATTAGCCCATTTGGTGTATTCTTCAACTATTTTGGCCGGGTTAGTCCTCCATACAGGACCGTGTACCGGGCATATCATATTGATCTCAAGATCAGAAAGCTTCTTTAGAACTCCCTGCACCTGCTTTGAGTGCTTTCCTATGATGTTTGAATAATATCTTCTTGTCTCTGATTCATAGTATTTCCAGTTGATCTCATCGTCAAAAATAGGTCCGTTAAGTGCACCAAATCCTCCGAATGCATCCTGCGAAAATAGAATCTTTTCACATTTCTCATAGCTTACCATTGACTCTGGCCAATGAACCATAGGAGTCATGAAAAACTTAAGGGTTCTTTTTCCGATGCAGAGCTCGTCGCCCTCCTTAACTTCAATCATATTTTGATCTTCTATGCCGTAAAACTCCTTCAGCATCTCTTTTGTTTTTTTATTTCCAACAATTTTAACGTCCGGATAAAGGCCTAGAATGGTCCTGATCGAGCTTGAGTGATCCGGCTCCATATGATGAATCACAAGATAGTCCAGATGAGTTCCACCAAGAACTTCTTCCATTTTTTCAATGAACAGGTCAACCTTGTTTATTTTCACGGTGTCCAAAAGCACGCTTTTTTCGTCTTTTATCAAGTATGAGTTATAGGTTACTCCATTGTCCAGAGGCCACATGTTCTCAAACAGATGCGTCTCCCTGTCATTGACCCCAATGTAATATATGTCTTCCGTAACCTTAACAGATAATGTATTCATTTTAAAGACCTCCAAGTTAATTTATTTTTTATTTGT
>SAAM01000264.1 GCA_009929415.1 Clostridia bacterium
TTGTCTAGCATTATTGTCTCGAGGTTTCCTTGCATACGAATTTCTGACCCAGCATAAAATGAATTGTCGATGACAGCCTTCTCGACTGACATTCCTTCAAATTCAGGTACTGTTGAATCTGCTTGTGTGAGAATGTCTGTGATATTTGCTTCATCCCCTGAAAATTCCGAGATAAGGTCAACCAACCCTCTTTGAACTGTGTACCTTAAAGTTAACTTCACTTCCCCATTTTGCATTGATACGGATTGAAGGACATCGAAACATCCTGTGCAAAGAAGTGAAATCAGTAATACTGCTAGTAGTTTGATTAACCTCATTCCTTCCTCCGAGAATAACTCACTACGACGAGATTGAATGCTAAACACGTATTATATATCTACTAGTCGAGAAAAGATAGCTATTAGGTAATTTCCCAAAAACGATATAATTAGATAGTAATCCACTTGGATATTGTACCATCCTCTTCTCTTGTCGATTTAGAACATATTGGTTGTTACGTAGTAGGGAAATATAAATGTCGAGAAATTTTTCCTCCTTTATCTGTGTTGTCTGTTGCCTGATCAATCTATTCCACCGGCTTCTCTCTTTCACTTTTCATTTTCTCTATTAAAGATATCCGGTTGTCATGCACCTTCAGTATGACATGGATTTCCCCATAATTGATTGACTTCAGCTCCCTGGCTATCCAGCGCATCAATTCTTCAAGATATTTGGTTTCCATTCACGGTACTCCTTATGTAGTATTCTTGGTACCTCTTATGATGATTTTTTTCTATCAAAACGTCACAGAATGAAAGCAAGCATCCCATTGGCTGTAAGCGACTTCAAACTTCGGAAGCTCCCAAGTTCCCGGACCTATCTCCTTAAGGTAGGATTCTGCCCACTCTACCCATTTGGAGAAATCAGAACCGGGGTAGGCATCTCCAAGCCGTTTCCTGCCTTCAGCTGTCATGGTTTCAAAGTACTCCTTGATCTGCTTGTATCTGAGATAGCGGTCCGCTTGCTTGGCCAGATGTTCCTGCCTTATCTTGTTCATCCGATTCTGCAATTCTTGTTTCTGTCGTTCCGCTTCCTCAATTGCTCTTTTCTTGCTTTCCACTTCAGACCATGCCTTGGATTCTTTGGTGGATGTGGAGGTCCTGATCATATTCACGATGATATCGTTGATCTGATCTTCAACCTTTGCCACCTTGCCGTCGTGCCATTTGCTTCTTGCGTGGCTGTGACTGGGATGGTTGATGATCTCAAAGCATAGTTTGCCGGTGGGTACGTACTTGAAGTCCTGGTATGTTCTCTTTTTCTCAATCTCAGTGGTATTAACCTTGTTCGACGTTTCCGTGATTTGGAAAAAGATGTGCGTATCCAAGACATTGGCGCAAACGGGGTGGATTACTCGTTTTGGACGACCATCGACGGATTGTCCCCCTTTGTCCCCATGCCCTGGTTCGATTCCAACCGGATAACCCCGCTTCTCCAAGGCATCGCAAAGAGTCTGCAGGATGGCCATTGCCCGTGGAATGCTGGCAGGCCCGATCTGCATGGAGAAAGCTTCGTTACGGCCGGAGGTGCATCTGCCGAAGTCATAGTGGTTGTTGATGCGTTTCATCGACTCTTCCAGATCCCTTTTGGTGTTCAGGACGAATTGGTTGGTCAGGCGAATGTCGAGATTGAATGATACCGCCATCTCAGGGAGAGCCTCTTTTTGGAGTAATTGTTCCTCGAGGGCGAATGCCTCAGGTACCAGCCGTACCGGCATATCTTGGGGGACATCGATATCGAAGCCAGGATAATACTTTTGAATCCTGGGGCACTTCTCATACTCGGGCAGCGGAGCCTTTTCTAGATCCTGTCCGGCCAGGATCTTGTTCCAGTATCCTTTGCCCGGAATGGGTATGTGCATCTTCTTGCATGTTTTAGCGATTGCGACGTTGGATATCCCGTATCGCTTGGCGACCTTATAAACAGGCTCTGACCAAACCTCCTCGTACAAGGTTTGCCGGTCATAATAGAAATCAGAATCTTTCATGGTATCATCGCCTCCTGGATGAAGCAGCCCTTCAAAAATTGTTAGTCTGTCCATGAACACCATACAAGCCTAATCTTATGCAGCCAAGCATAAGTTTGACTTGATTTCTAAAAGTGTATGTATGTGGTATTGCGGAGAGGAATAAAGTCATTGTATGTTTGATACACCTGCATCATGGCATGCAGGATATCGATCTTCATGTGATGTGCCCCAGGCTGTGCTTCAAAGGTCAATTGTCCGAGTCTGATAATTACTCTGATGGAGGGGTTATGAAGAAAGGATATCTATTTATACTTATGCTGTTGGTATTGATCCTAGCGGGTTGTAGCATGTCGAACGGATTCAATGGGAATGTCTGGGGGAGTTCGATTGACTCTGTAAAAAGAAGAGAAGGCCTTCCTAATGAAGAAAATATTGCTACATTGTCATATGATAATAAGAAAGTTCTTAATGCTGAAGCAGATATATCATATCTATTTTCAAGCAACAAACTTCATTCCATTTTTGCAGTATACAAAAACCTGAACTCATTTGAATATCTGCACATTTTATCGGAATTGTCTAAAACTTATGGTGAGAAATACGACATAACTGAATCCGAAAGAAATGGGGGTTCAGGACTTTTAGCTTCTTTCTATGGAGGACGTGTAAGCGAAGCTTATGGCTGGACTAAGGGTAAAACAGTCGTCACTCTCGTTTCTGTTACAAATAGGAATGGTGGGGGGCATGTTGAGCTGCAGGTAAAGCAAGTAAGATAATTGCAGTTGTATGAAGCCTTATCGGTGGGTCCCAATAGCAAATGGAATTGACGTTGTAATCTCATGCCTTGATCTCCCTCCCATTCTTGAACATGAACCTGACATCATCCTTGCTGAACACTGTTGCATGGTCGACCAGTGAGTACCACAGCTCATCGCTGAACTCCGTAACCAAGCCATCAAGCT
>SAAM01000265.1 GCA_009929415.1 Clostridia bacterium
CGATAAGCCGTATCAGGATTATGGACTGCTCCTGCTTGAGCTCATCAAGGAAATCATCGTGTGGGATCTGAGGGACATCGACAACAATGCCCCCATGAATTGGTATCGGACCGTCAAGTCCGACCCACCGGAAATCACCGAACACGAGGTGGTGCTGAGGATGCTGGAATCTTCTTCATCAGACTTGTCCGCACGGTTGAAAAGCGGGAAGTCCTTGGGAACCAGGAAGCGGATCATCCTGCTTGAGCACAGCCTCCTCCATCCGGAATTCAAGGTCGTCGGCAACGGCAATCCCCTCCTGGACCAGGAAGACTACAATCTCCTGGACGCATTGGTCGGACAAGCGAATGTATGACGCATTGAAGGAGGACTAAGGATGCCAGAATCGGATATGTGGAGAATATGGAATGACAAGCTGTTTGCCCATGGATCTTGGCTGTACGAGGAAGACAGTTACGGGTTGGATCTCAAGACCTTCTTCGATCCGTTCTCATCGGAATTCGCTTCCAAGCCGACGCGACGAAAAATGCTCATTCTTCGGGAGTTGTTTTACTGTGGGATTGAGCCCGTCTATGTGAACTCCTTGTATAGGAGGTTCTGTGCAGATCATGGGCAAGAAGATCTCTATGTTGATTTCGGGCATGCATTGCTGGAGATCCTCAAGGCAGTGTCGGCCGACGACCTTGCCTCACTGGACATCCACGATCCACAGAACTGGTACCGGGGGAAAGAGGCCCCTTCCATCCGTGAGAGCTCGCACCAGGCGATCCTCATGGTGCTGGAGAGCATGCCGCCAGATTTTCATGAGCACCTGAAGAGTCAGACGGACCTGTTGATTCGCAGGAGGCTGGTATATACTCAACGTACAAACATGTTGATCGTTCCGAATGATGACCCCGTATTGGATCAGATAGATGAAGAACTGCTTCGCAGGGTTGAGACAATAGAACCGGATGTGAAGGCAAGATATGGAACGATACGGTTGTTGGCTGAGGATATCCACGATGAGCTGGACCCTGAACATAAGAGAAAACGCCTTGAGCAAGCACGGTTGCTGTATGAAGCGATAGAAAACTTGGATCTTGGGACACTCAAGGACCTGCCAATGTTCCAGCACCGGAGTATCGAACATTTCGTGGATATCAAGAAGGATCCGAAGAAATGGTTGTATGGCGAGATCCATGATCTGGCTCTGAAGCGGGACTTGTGCAGGATCAGGGGCGTTGATTTTTTTAAATGATAAGGAGTCAAACTATGGGGAAGACATATTCACCTGAATGTGGTGTTTTCCCTCGAGGTTAATATTTAACCCCAAACGCTGATACAAGATTGCTCAGAATATTGGCTTCTTCCCTTTATTATTTGGAGAAAAGTCCAACCACAACCGCGTGATCACTCGTATGACGGATTGCATCATCATACCGGTATTCTATGTATTCTACTCTCCATGACTTATGAGCATACACATGATCATATCTCCGACAAGTCTTTCCGGTAATGAAAGATGTAGCGAGAGGGTTCTTATCTTCAACTTCCCCCTGTGAGAGCAGATATTGCACCAACGCATCTTGAAGATTGTGGGAAGGCTTGGCTCCCATCAATAAGGCGGCTTTTGTTCCCCTGTCCCGATTATCATAGAATTCTCGTTTTTCAGCAAAGAGGCTATCAATACGTGGTTCATTCGCATCGAAGCACATGAAATCAATGTCCGGGTTTGCTTGTAGATGATCTGCCAAGGATGCGAAGTTGCTAGATTTTGCCTTCTTGTAGTCCACTCCGGTCAGGCTATGAAAATTCAGGATCCTGATTTTTTCTTGGTTAAGGCAAAACGTTGCATCGAGCGCCCTTTCAGGAAAGACAGACCGATCGACAAGTGAGCAGCTCACCCCGGTAAGGTTGAAACCAAAGATAGCAACACCAAGGGCTCTGTTTCGTCCCTCATGTGTACCTCTTGGTCTCAGATGGAGGCTGTAATACATAGCGTCTGCAGGCAGGGTGGTTTTGAGTACTTGGAAACTAGATTCAATGACTTCTTGGAGACAAATGATGAAAGGCTTATCATTGGGGATGCAGCGAGTAAGATACCTCGCAATTTCATTTGGATCTGATCGAGCTGAGATATTCCATTGAATTACTTGAAGCTGCATGACTTATTCCTAAAGGGACTTGTTCCTACCCAAGTCTAACACTATTGTTTATCTCTGCGCAATGACGGCTTTGATTTTAGAATAAATCTACATATCGTACAGCACACAATTGGATGCCCATGCTGCTCGAAGGCTCCTTGGAGTCTCAATATCTTCCGGACGCAAATTAGGAATTTACCGAGAGAAGTGTGAAGAAAGTAAAGCGATAGTGAGTTGGTACTCCTATGATATCCTTTGCATCTCTTGATTGAGACAGGGTGAGGTGCGTGCTAAACTTATAAAGCATTTTTTCATCAAAATGAATAAGGAAGTAATCCCCATGCGTAACCTGACCGAATGGAGTGAAGAACAACAAGAGAGAACCCGTGATGTCTTGGAGCGTATGAACATAGTGGCGTTTTCCTTCAGCATGATAGGAAAGAAGAAGGGATGCCCGCTCAAGGGAAGTGGAGCTATTTCATGAAACACCATCGTTCTCATCATCCGACGAACAAGGTTCCATACCACGGAGCCGGAATCCTTTTCTGGCACCAAGCCGAGGATGGTCAGCTGTCTGTGCTGCTGGGCTTGAGATCCCATCACCCGCAAAAGGGAAAATGGTCGATCCCGGCCGGCGGGTGGGAAATGAAGGATGCATACGACGAACACAAGAAGAGGAATTACCAGAAAACAGCAATTCGTGAGACATGGGAAGAAATCAAGTTGATGGTAGACAATCCGAATGACTTGACCTATCTTTGGAGCAGGCACTTACTGGTCTATCATTTTGTAGTATATGCCTGCCAGCTCTCCGAGAAGCGGAAAGTTGTCCGTTACCAGGA
>SAAM01000266.1 GCA_009929415.1 Clostridia bacterium
AAAAAGGCAGTTTATTGGAGATCCAGAAACACCGAGAACTGGCTTGTGCTCGGACTAAAACGCTGCATGAATTTGAGAATCCTTGCGCCTCGCTGTATCCTCTCATCGAGTTGTTTTCGATACAGAACCCTGAGGTGTAAATCTAGGCGATGATCTTCTGGCTTTTGGTATCATCGGATGACTTGGAGGAGTAATGGCATATCCAGAGCAGCAGTGGAAAGAAGCGAAAAGCAAGTGCAGACTGAATGACGAAGCTATCCGGAAAGCAAAGGAAATGGGGCTCAATCCCAAGAGCCTGATCAAGAATATCCCGAGCAAGCAACAGTTATGGAAGCTGTCTGTCCAAGAGTGGATTGAAGAGATGTGGGAAAGTCGTCAGGAAAAGGCTCGGAAGAAGCAGTTGAGGAAACAAGCAGAACAAGCTGGAGGCAATTGAGGAGTTGATGTCATCCGCTCCAGGTGGGTGTTGCTTTGCGGCAGTATGTTGGCAGCGCCCTTGCCATCACCTTGATGACAATCTCATATCAGCAGGAATGATGTATACGTATCACTCGTAAAGTCACTTATTTTCTGTTAGAATTATTACTGATACCTTACACTTGCAAAGTATCTCCAACTGTTTATGCTAAACTTGTTTGAAGAGAGGAACCAATCATGCTGGATACTATTTGTCTGGAAAACTTTGGGCCGCTGCAGAGTCTTCAGTGGTCGGGATTGGGCCGAATCAACCTTGTGCTTGGAGAAAATGGTTCTGGTAAATCATTTCTTCTGAAAAGCTCTCTATACTGCCATAAGAACGTTGGAGGAGTATCGTCGAGGAGACGAACAGAGTACGGCAGCTGAAATACTTGCACATAAGCTTTATTGGACATTCCAGTGTGAAAAGATTGGTGATCTTGTGACAAAAGGTGCCGATGCATCACTCTCTCTCTCAATTGATGTTGATACGCAAAACTTCTCATATAAATTTGGCAAGGATACAACCAAGCAGATTACTTCATTGCAAAATGAGGTGGCTCCACGATCAAGCAATTCAATCTATCTTCCAGCGAAAGAGGTCTTGTCGATTCATTCCATTATTTTAAAATCACGGGAAACAGATAAATCCTTTGGTTTTGACGACACCTATGTTGATTTGGCTAGAGCTTTAAGGCAAGCTCCAAGGCAAGGGAGAAACTACAAGGAATTTGCTGATGCGCGGAAAAATCTCATGGATCTGATAGGAGGACGAATCGAACACGATGAAGACTCAGGTCGATGGAGTTTCAGGAAAGGCAACCAGAGATTTGCCATCGGGGTTACTGCTGAAGGAGTAAAAAAAATTGCAATATTGGATACACTTCTCAGCAATCGATACCTCGATACTCACTCAATCGTGTTTATTGACGAACCAGAATCGGCACTGCATCCTAAAGCTATATCTGAGCTTATGGAAATAATTGTACTCCTTGCAAAAAGCGGTATTCAATTCTTTCTTGCCAGCCATTCATATTTTGTGGTGAAAAAATTGTTTCTACTTTCCCAACAATACTCTATGTCGATTCCTGTACTCTCTGCAGAGCCCCAAGGTTGGAAGAAAGATGATCTTCTACAAGGTATACCTGAAAATTCGATTATCAATGAATCAATCAGTTTGTACAAAGAGGAAGTGGGGTTGTCTTTGGTATGAGTTACACCATTGTTGAGTCGGGTTTGATATTTGGTCCATTCTTGGAATCGGAGTGTTTCCCGATAAAAAATAGCACTCTCTACAAGAATATCGGCAATGGGGTGAAGATGGTTGAATTCGTACTTTGCAGGCCAAATACTCTCAAAGAACCAGTGCTTTGGATGGTGGAGGCAAAGCATAGTTCTCCTCATCCTGGAAATGTTCAAGATTTTTCGGATTTCATTCATGAAATCAAGGAGAAGATGGTCAATGCATTATCACTCTGTTTCGCAGCAATACTAAAGCGACATCCTGTTGATAAAGGCATTGTTCCTGCATCAATACAATCCATTGATCTTTCCCTATGCAAAGTTCGCTGTATACTCGTCTTGAACGGACATCCAGAGGCATGGCTTCCTCCGATTCAGGATGCCCTGAGGGCTTCATTGTCTCCAACAAACAAGACTTGGAATCTTGACCCAAACTCGGTTGTAGTGCTGAACGAGAATCTGGCTGCTCGTTATAGGTTGCTTCAGGCGACGTAAGCTTGAATAGTCATATCTTTCACATCCATTGTGAAGAACAGGACCGCTGCCGATCCTGTTCTTGCTGAATGCACTAAATCACCTGCCTTTCAGTTCTTTCCTTCTCCAGTGCCTCCGACTCTTTCTCATACCAGCGGGGGTTCTTGAAGGTCAGAAAGCATCGGGACCCCTCCTTGAAAACATTGGAATGGGAGGTATGGACACGGATCACCTGACTGCCGATCCGTACCTGATACTCAATGCAGAAGGTCATATACAGCCGTTTCTCTATCACGGCAGGGTAGCCCCCGCCTTCCTTGTTGCTGATTTCGATCTCATTGGGACGGGAGGCAAGCAGTCCCTCTCCATCCTGAAGCCCCTCAGGCAGGGAGTAGGGAATAGGTGTCTTGCTCTCTCCTTTGGCATAGATGAAGTCGTTCTCCTTTACTACCTTGAGGAAGTTCGACAAGCCTAGGAATCCATAGACAAATTTGTTTTCAGGATTCTGATACAACTCGCTGGGCTTACCGATTTGGATGATCCTGCCCAGGTCCATCACCAGCATCCGATCGGAGAGGGCCATCGCCTCGGCCTGGTCGTGGGTGACGAAAATGATGGTGAAATTGAACTTCTTCTGCAGCTCCTTGATCTCGAAGCGCATCGACTCTCGCAGCTTCGGGTCCAGATTCGAAAGCGGTTCGTCAAGCAGCATCACCCTCGGGTTGGTTACAATCGCCCGTGCAAGGGCGATGCGTTGCTGCTGGCCGCCCGAGAGGTCGGAAGGGAAGGC
>SAAM01000267.1 GCA_009929415.1 Clostridia bacterium
TTGAGGAATTGTTGATGGGATGGAAAAAATTATGAGTAAAATCAATACTTCTAATTTGAGTCAGGCTGAAATCAGGGAGCGGCGCCTTGAGATTCTCTACAAGATACTTCCTGTCATATCAATCCTGCTCTTAGCCGGCCTTTGGCTTCTTGCCTCAAGGGATTTTAATGCTGCAGTCGGTTCTGGGTTTCCCACTCCAACTGCGGTTTGGGACAGAACTATAAGGCTATTCACAAGACCTGTAAAAAAAATGAATCTAATTATGCATGCTTTGGTCAGTCTCAGACGAATTGGGATCGCATTGGCATTCGATTGGACGTTTGGAATCATGTTTGGCATTCTCATTGGATGGTTCCCTAAACCCAGAGCATTTTTCTCTCCTTTGTTCGATGCCTTCCGAGCTGTACCGCCTTTGGCTTGGATTCCTCTCATCACTCTCTGGTTTGGAATCGGTGAGTTCCCAAAAATTTTGATAGTAATTTTTGGTTCACTTGCTTCCATTGTAGTAAACGTTAAAGCCGGACTCAGCGCTGTGGATAGCATGTACTTGAACGTAGGAACAGTCTTTAATGCCACTCCGACGCAGACTTTGCTTAAGATTGCCATCCCTTCTTCCCTCGATGCAATCTTTGCAGGAGTTAGAACATCCACAAGTGCAGCCTGGATGGTGGTTCTCGCGGCAGAAATGTTGGGAGCCGACTCGGGTGTAGGATTTCTTATCTCGCGCGGTATGGATTCAATTGATATGCCTTTGGTTCTCACAGGCATGATCGCAATTGGAATCGTTGGTGCAATTTTGGCAATCGTAACTCAGTTTATTGAAAGGTTGATATGTCCATGGACAAGAAAAAGCAAGTAATCCTTAGTTTGAGAAATATCAGTCAAAGCTTCGTCGTAAAGGATGAAGTAAAGCCTGCTGTTGAAAACGTTTCTCTAGATGTTTATGACAATGAGTTTCTCGTCGTTCTCGGCCCGGGGCACTGTGGGAAAACCGTGCTCATGAATGTCATCGCCGGGATTGAGAAACCGATTGAGGGTCAAATCTTTCTCAAAGGGGAGGAGATCCATGGAAACGATCGACGGATTGGTATGGTCTTTCAATCCCTCAATCTGATGCCTTGGCGTACAGTAATGGGGAATGTAGAGTTTGGGCTCGAATTGGCTGGCATGGAAAAAATGAAGCGTCGTGCAATCGCACAAAAGTATATCGATTTAGTCAGGCTGACAGGGTTCGAGCATTCGTATCCCCATGAGTTGTCTGGTGGTATGAAGCAGCGTGTTGGAATTGCCAGAGCGTATACCAACAATCCGGAAATCCTCATTATGGATGAACCGTTTGGAGCACTCGATGCTCAGACCCGTTATGCAATGGAAGAAGAGGTTTTAAGAATTTGGAAGGAAGAGAAGCGAACGGTAATCTTCGTTACCAACAACATTGAGGAAGCTGTATTCCTAGCTGACCGAGTCATTCTCTTGAGCAATTGCCCTGCTAAAGTCAAGCAGGTATATGACCTTTCTCCGCTTGGCCGTCCAAGGGACCTGATGGATCCTGAGTTCCTTCGATTTAGAACTGAAATATCAGAAAACACTGATCTTGCACTGTAAGGGGGTGGCACATAATGAGTGAAGAATACAAGGTCAAGGTAGAGCACCTGACTAAATACTTTGGTGACCTCCATGTGCTGGATGATGTCTCCTTCAATATCAAGAAGGGTGAGTTCTTGTGTGTAGTCGGTCCTACAGGATGCGGCAAGACCACCTTTCTCAACTTACTGACAAGAATCTACATGCCGACAAGGGGTGAATTGTATATTGATGGTGAGCCTGCAGATCCGAAGAAGCATAATCTCTCAGTAGTATTCCAAGAGCCCTCGGCAATGCCATGGCTTACGGTAGAGAAAAACCTTCGTTTTGGTATGGAAATAAAGAAGCTTCCCAAGGATGAAATCGACAGGCGCGTGGAAAATATGATCAAGCTGCTCGGGCTTGAGGAGTTCCGTGATCGGTATCCACACCAACTTTCTGTCTCAACTGCGCAGAGAATTATTATTGGACGAGCTTTTGCCATGCAGCCAGACTTGCTTTTAATGGATGAACCGTATGGGCAAATGGACATTAAACTTCGCTTCTATTTGGAAGATGAAGTCATTCGCCTTTGGAAAGAGATGGGGACTACAGTGGTTTTCATTACGCATAATATTGAAGAAGCTGTATACCTCGCTGAGAGGGTTCTCATTCTTACCAACAAGCCGGCAAAAATTCGAGAGGAAGTCAAGGTTGACCTCCCTAGGCCACGTAAGGTTTCTGATCCGGAATTCATAAAAATCCGGAATCATGTAACTGAGCAAATAAGGTGGTGGTGAGGTGTCAATGACGCTTTACACCCAAGTAGCACTCGTATCGGGAGTGAACTTTCTCTCTGCCTTCGTACAAGCTGGTACAGGCTTTGGGTATGCATTGGTTGCGATGCCGCTGATGGCTTTGTTTCTGCCGATGGCCAGTTGTTCTGCCATATCAGCCGTGACGATTGTTGCCATCGGGCTGCAGATGTCGCTGAAGCTGAGAAGGAATTTGAAGGTATCCACTATTGCTCTTCCGGTATTGTGTTGTTTTGCAACCATCTATGTTGGGTTGTTCCTATTGAATACGTTTGATGAGCGGGTTCTCAGAAGTATACTGGCTTCTTTGCTTGTTGTAGTAACAGGTATCTCGTTTGTGGCAAAACGAATGGGGAAAGGTGTTTCGGGTAAGTGGTATATCGCCGCTATTGCAGGCCTGCTGACGGGTCTTTCGGCAGGCATGTTCAATGTGGTAGGTCCATTTCTCATGCTGTACTACATCAACGTCTGCGACGATACCCTCCATATGAAGGCTAGCCTTGAGTTCAGCTTCTTGCTGGCAGGGCTCTACTCTTCTCTCATGCACCTGATTGTTTATAAGAATATTACTGCTGC
>SAAM01000268.1 GCA_009929415.1 Clostridia bacterium
CATTTTAAAAAGGAGCGCCTCAAGCATCAGAACAGCAAGCATTGCATTTTCGGGACTGATCTCTGCCGCAAAAACCAAAAAACATTGGACAGATAGAGCGGTACTTAAAACGAAGAATAATTTATCTTTGATTATCCATGTGGGGAGAAAGAGAGGGAAGAAAAAGCAGATAGCCACAAGAGTCCAGCTAATGCGCCCCAGCATCAGATAGCCGGGGAGCCCCGCGTGGGACAAGAGAAGCGCAACAGAGGCTATTACAGTTATAGCTATCCTGTTTATAACAAGAAACCGGTCTTCATAATATACGATGCTCTCTTTTTTATTATCTTCCATTTTGATCGGGAAGAGATCATAACAGAGCGAGCACGCAGCGAGCAAAAGCTGAGAATTGGCTGTGCTTACAGCTGCAGCTATTACACCTATAAGCAAAAATGTACTGGCAAAGGCAGGAAGATACTGCCCGAGCCTGGCAAACGATAGAGTCTCCTCCATGTTGGCTATCGCAGGATAATAGGATCTGCATACCAGAATAAAAAAAGTTACGCAAATGTAGATCCATCCAACTATAAACGGGGAAGCGGCTATCATTTTGTATGCATCTTTTTCTGTACGGCTGGCAAGTATCCTCACAGCGTACTGGGGATTTCCCGCTACTCCAAGCCCCCAGGAAAGCATTATTGCAAAGGCTGAAAAGATCTCAGCGTTGCTTAGTGATTTTACGGTTTCAAGCTGGCCTTTCATCAAAAATACATCTGCGGCAGTTGTAAATGAAAAACCTGACGGAAGCGCAAAAGCTGCTGCCACTGTCACGCCAAGCACAATAAGCAAAAGGTTGAGCATGTCGCTCCTTACCACGGAAACGTAGCCTCCAAAGGTCGTGTAGAGCACGAAAAGATATATGAGTGAGGTCGATGCAAAGCCTGAGGGGATGTCCAGCATATAGGAGACTATTATGCCGAAAGCCCTGAACTGTATTACAAGATAGAGTGTATAGAGGAATATCATCGTCAGGGCGACAAGTTTCCTGACCCTCTTGTCACCGTAGGTTTTCTCCAGCCATTCAGGAAGGGAAAGCACCCGTTTCATACGCAGCCTTTTAACTATAAACGGAAAGAAAAGAAGTCCCAGTATCCATCCGTTGACAGAAGCAAGGAATGCGACGTATCCGTCGCTGTACAGCCACATGCTGTAGCCTACCAGAGAGAGAGGGCTCATCCATGTAGCGCAGAAAGTCGCAGTAGTCGGCAAGGCGGAAAATCTTCGTCCTCCGAGATAAAAAGAGAGCCTTGTCTCTTTCCAGGCAAAAGACTGCCCTGTCATCAAGATTATTGAGATAGTATATGCGCCAAAAGCCAACAGATAGTATATCAGGGGAGACATCTGTAATACACCCCGTTCAACCTCGGTTTTTCTTTCCCCCGGCAATTCGGAAAACTATGATGCCGGGTAAAATAACAAGGACAGCAAAGAGAATCCAGCTGAAAACTATAAGAGTCATCTTATCCTCTCCCCAAAAAGGATCGACAGACCAAATGGCAGATCTGACTGGTCTGAACCGTCTCAATGTAGTAACATATACGGCGGACAAAAAAGATAATTATACGGAGGAAGCAGTAATATGGCAAAACAGCAACCCGAAGGCGTCTATCTTTATATCGATGACAGCGGTTCACGTTTCATTGCAGTAGTTGACGCATTTGGCGTTGCTAATATGCTTCCATGGAAACAACCGGGAGAATTAAGCAGCATACAGGAAAAGAGCTGGAACCTTCAGGGAGAGTTCATAAGGCTCAAGATCTCCGACTGAGGGCGACTGCAACTCTCTTTGCCGCTAAAGTAAAATTTGCCGCTAAAGTAAAAAATGTTATCGGCTTAAATCAAATAAAATTCGCCCGGAAAAATTTTCCGGGCATTTTCTTGATCCAAAGATTTAAAGACGTCCGGTGTCATCCGTGTTCATTTGTTTTCTAAATTTCGAGAGAGACGCCCGATATTTTTTTGAACCAGTCTGTTGCTTCTGCCGCATCCTCTTCGAACCCCTTGCGTCCCATAAGGCCGTAAGTGTATTTTTTGCCCTGTTCCACACCCGGCTGATCAAAAGGATCTATACCCATCATCCTGCCGGTCATTGCTGTCATATATTCATAATAGAATATCAGTGCACCCAGAGTTTTGCAGTCTATTTTTTCTGTCTCTATCCATATCAGAGGGTGTCCTGTCTTGGTTATGGCAGCCGCAGTGCTCATGGCTTCAAGCCCCAGCATATTGCCGATCTCTGTACCGTCCAGGTATGAAAGAGGTTCCAACGCTTCGCAGTCTACCCGAGGCACATTGACCTTCTCACCATGTTTCTTAAAATTAATGATCGTGAAGAGCTTGTCGTCAGGTCCCTCTGTGTATAGCTGGACCTGCGAATGCTGGTCGATCGCACCTACTGCTCTTACCGGAGTCGTGCCCATGCCTTTTTTCCCAAGGCTTTCGCCCCAGAGCTGGGCAAACCATTCAGCAAAAAAAGCCATCCTGCTCGAATAGGGCATTATGACAGCCATCGGTCTGCCCTGTTTTTCATGGTAAAAGTGCAAAGATGCAGCGAGCCAGGCGGGGTTTGTCTCTATAGAACCATTTTCAAGAAGCTTTTCTTTCATCTTACCTGCACCCAGCAGAAGTGCGTCTATATCGATCCCTACTGCAGAAGCGCTTACCAATCCGGCAGCAGACAAAACAGAATACCTTCCGCCTACTGAGGCCGGCAGGTCCATGACCCTGCATCCTGAATCGCGGGCAAACGAGCGAAATATCCCCTTTTCAGGATCTGTGATCACGAGTATGTCTTCATCAGCACATCCCCTGAGCTTTATCATTTCATTCCTGAACCAGAGGAACTGAGACATAGTCTCTGCCGTGGCTCCGGATTTGCTGACACCGACAAGAGCGACCCTTCCCCCTT
>SAAM01000269.1 GCA_009929415.1 Clostridia bacterium
TTTTTATCTCATCAGGCGTAAACTTGATAACTCCATCCTGAAACCCCTCAAGATGCATGCTCAGTATCGTAAGCGGAGTCCTTGTCTGATGCACCAGTTCATCCACCAGCTTTTTCCTGCTTGTCTGCTTGAGCCTTAGGCGTGCCTGCAGTGTTTCAAGGCTCTGCTGAATCATGCGTATCTCCCTGACATGTGACTTTGGAACGTTGCCAGCATTTCCGAGTTCAATATCAACTGCCTGCTGCGCTGTAAGCCTGAGATCCTTGGTCATTTTATTGCTGATTATCATCCCGATAACGAATATAAGGATAAAAACTATCCCAAATGACAGCATGCTGCTTCCAATGAGTGAAACAATAAAATTTCGGGTTGCTAGTGAATTACCTATTGAGCTGTACCTTTTTATGTTAAGCCTGCCTATTGTATCATCGTCATGAACAATATCTATAGAATCAATCTCTTCCGCTGCATTTCCCATCATACGGTTCATCATTCTGTTTCCCATCATTCCCATCATTTGATGCCTGTCAGAAGCCGCATATGCCAGCAGGTTTCCATCCATGTCATAAAGCCTGATCTCATTGATCGGATCGCTCAGATGAGATTCAAGCTGCATTGCTATCTGCTGCCTGGAGTAGCTGTTTTCGACCAGCATTTTTTTTGAGAATTCTTCAAGCTGAGATATATGGCTATTGTAATTTTCTGTCGAATAATCAATAAACTGTCTTTTTATCAGTATGCTCAGCACGAGCGAATTTACAGCTACTGACATGACTACAGTTAAGATCAGCACCATCATCCATTGGCGTTTCACTGTCATGATCTGCCACCCCCAAACATATATCCTGCGCCATATTTCGTGACAAGAATCTGCGGATTGCGAGGATCCTTTTCTATCTTCTGCCTTAAGCGCTTTATGTAGCTGTCGATATTGCGGTCATAGCCTTCATATTCATGACCGTATGCGAGCTCAATAAGCTGCTCCCGGGTAAGAATCCTGCCCTGATTTTTGAACATGACGTGAAGCAAGCTATACTCTGCAGATGTGATCACAATCTCATCCTCACCGCGGTATAGCTTCATGCTCCCTGTATGCAGGCTCAAATCCTCATAATTATAAATAATCTCGCCCGTTTCATTGTACACTCTCTTTATAAGCCTTTTTACCCTCAACATTAGTTCCTTTATGCTGAAAGGCTTTATCACATAGTCGTCCACGCCTATATCGAATCCTTTGACTCTGTCTAACTCTTCCTGCTTTGCCGTAAGCATGATTACAGGAATTTCAGAAATCCTTCGAATCTCTTGCAGAACTTCAAACCCGTCGATTCCAGGCATCATGATGTCAAGCAGTATGAGGTGAATGGTTTCTGTATTAAACTTATTCAGTGCTTCAAATCCGTCCCTGGCTGTGAGCACGATGTAACCTTCTTTTATCAGGTATTTTTCCACGATGCTCCTTATTTCTTCCTGATCCTCAACAACTAAGATCTGATACTTCACCATTTCACCCCACTTCTTTTTATTCTTTGCTTATTACTGTTATTTCTCGATGAGCTTTTTCATCTTAACAAATTCTTCCTCTGTTATCTCGCCCTTTATGAATCTGAGTTTCAGCTCTTCCATTGCGCTGTCATCAGCCTGATTCTTCTTATACCTGTTGAATAGAATAACTGCAGCAACAACTGTCAGTATAATTATCAGTAGCATGAAACCCATTCCAAAGCCGCCATGCATTAAACCAAAGTTTCCAAAGCAGCCATTCATACCGTTGTATCCTCTTCCAAACATCATATCATACCTCCATATTCTTATCACTGTTTTAATATCATAATGTAAACTGTCATCTTACATTTACAATATACGACAAGAATATGGCACAATTATGATTGGAATGCCTTATTTCTGAAGAATCTACAGATAACACGCAATGGACTTTTCAATCCAGTACATGAATTCAGTGTCCGGATTATGATTTTCAAACTTCTTCATCTCCAGATACATGTCTGCGCCATCGGAGACATCATGCCAAAGATCGGTATATACAAAGTCGTAATTGCCTTCAGGCAGATTATTCCTTGCATAATCAAAGGCGTCCGCCTTAATTACATTGACTTTATCTATATTCCCAAATTGTGGCAGTATATGCTTCTTGAATAATTCGATTATCTCTTCATTCATTTCTACAATTGTGACACTCTCTACATCGCTTTTTTCAGATACCATATAAGGAAAATATCCAAGCCCCAGTCCAAAGGCAAGGACTTTTCCATGTGCCCTCTCCACTGCTTCTTTCATAGTTTCGATCTCATTTGGTGTGACTGACATCCATAGCCTTTCATCCTCCAGCACCGCTGGATACACAAATTCGGTTTCAAAAAACCCTATCTGTGGAATCTGTACTCCAGCAGCGTCTGCAAGAATATCATCACATACAAAGCCTTCAAACGGCTTGTACTTTTCATATTTCAGCTCACAGTTGCCTATTTTCATGACTGGAATCCTTATATTCCTGTAATACGGGTTGTAATAGAATTCATTCACATCAAGCCTGTGAAACATCTTGCTGAAATATCGATTGAACAGCTTCTTATCCTCTTCATTTTCAACGATATCCATATCGAATGCCGCTGCAAGAATTACGCCAAAAGCATATTCATACGATACCCCCAAATCAGCGATTTCATTTATCTCATTTTCGTCTATATAATCTGATGCATCATTAAGATACCGGCTTATCATGTCAAACACCTTATAATTGTCTTTCTTTATTCTATCAGTTTGCACTTAATTCTCCTGTCTATTGAAAATAAAAAGCCACCTTAAGGTGCGGTGGCTTAACAAATATAATTCTCTCAGATTGAATTCTCCTTTATATTTTGCTGATATAGCTTATAAAGAGCTCCACGAGATTTGGATCAAACTGAGTCCCTGAATAGTCATTCAG
>SAAM01000270.1 GCA_009929415.1 Clostridia bacterium
AGCTCTGACACATACTTGGTGTGGTGCCCTTCAATGAAATCCCTACCCCGATCCCCAAAATGATCCTCGAAGTTGTATTTGCAAACCTCGCAGTACAGGCGGCCGTGTTGTTGGATGAACAGCGCTTTTGCCTCTTTCATGAGTTTGGGATTTCGTTCACGCATCACGTGCTGTTTGTAATGCTGCTGCCCTTCAGAATATTCCTGTTCATCATCAATATCTAGGAAACTCCCCTCGGAAGATTGCTGATGTTCATGGAGCATTGAAATTAAAAGATCAAATGAGGCTTTGGAGATTGGATACGTTGAAGCTTGGATTCCAGCAATAAGCAGGGGATCATTCTCCATAACTGACGATTCTTTCAAATCATCCAATAGTAAGGGATCTTCCAAATGCGTGGATAGGTATTCAAGTCTGACCCGAAATCGGGTCAGACTTTTATCCCTGTCAATCCAGAAATCCTTCTTCTCCGACACGAGCAACTCAGGCTCTGACAGCACTCTCACTACAGCATAGACGCCTGGAAGAAGTCTTGGTCTCCCGCCCAACATCTTTTTCGGTCTGGTATCCCTGCCTACCCTTATGATGCCCAGCTGGCCTTGATGGAAATGATCTTTATGGAAATCTGAAATCGAGTAGGTGTCTTCAAGCACCCCAGACTCAAGAAAGCGGTCAATTTCCCATTTACTCGGATTACACATGAACATCCAATAGCCGGATATCTCTTTTTTCACTGCGACCTGCCTCCTTTGCTTTTAAGAAAAGCATACCCCAGAGATCAAATCGATGTAATAGCTGTTACGAGTACTCTTCCACTCTATCTAAAGTTTTCCCATAGAACTAAACAAGCGACAACCGATTGCATCACTTGTACAACCGAAGTTTGCTAATGATATAAGCTGATGCATTACCAAAAAAAACCTAAAGGTCAGAATGAGGATAGCGTTACAGTAAATATGCTAAAAGAGACATTTTCTCACTTGTTTTATTTGACCTGCAGAGAAACCTAAGGTTTAATCAAATTGAACGGCAAGAATCTCTGAGTCTGATAAAAGAATCGGATATGGCAGGATTGATGATGTACCTTCTTGTTGATTCCATATGATTAAACTGATCTGATCACAACAAGCATGCTTCTACGTCACTTTCTAGATTGTTGCGATAATGAAAGGTATTGCATCATTAGTCCACCGTCGATGTGAGGAGTAGGGTAAATGTTGGAAGGCGCAGTAGTAATTTGGATTCTGTTTGGGATTATCTCAATGGTGGCTGCCCAGAAAAAGGGGAGAAGCGGTTGCGGTTGGTTCCTTCTCGGTGTGCTGCTCGGCCCCTTCGGATTCATTCTTGCTTTGTTGAGCGATCCTATTGAGGAACCTCAAAATCACCAACCACAAAATATGCAGAATGGAGCAAGTCCCTACTACCTACTTGGCCCAGAGCACAAGTTGATCGATGTGACTCCCAGTCGTCCATCCACACAAAAGCCCAGCACAACGGCAACAAAAACATTTGACTTTACTGACAAGGTGGTGTTTGACTGGCCGGTTGAATTGATATCCGGCCAGATCCTCTCACTTAACGATGCTAAGAATGAAATAAAAGCAACTTTCGTGGTAGCCAATGGAACAACCAAGGAAATCAAGTATATGGAATGGCATATTCGTTGCTACGATATGCTTAAAAAACTCATCCCTCTTGAACAGCCTGTAATTATTCGATCCGAACGCTCTCTTAAGGTAAGAGGCAATGCAATAATTGAACAGGCAGGATCTTTGCCACCAGATACAAGATACTTTCTTCCTTATCTCCGAGCAGTGGTTTTTGAGGATGATGAAATCGTTGAGTATCCAGAGGGGTTGATGGAGAGCGATGCAAGCACCAAAAACGAAATTGAACAGATCGAAGACGTCGAGTATAAATGCATTACTGCATTTATACAAAGAAACAACCCACAAAACGAACCCAGATTCCTGTTTGTTTCACATCCAACAGGAGTCTGGACATGCGCCTATTGTGGCACTAGGAATAAAGCTGGAGAGGAAACCTGTCGATGTTGCGCAGCTACTGTAGAAGGCCAGTCCGAATACTCGAAAGCCGCACTTGAAACCTTCTCACTCATATGGAAGGACGAACAGGAACAGAAGGCAAAACAAAAAAAAGCTGAGTATGAGAGGCAAGAACAAGAAAGACGAGACGCTCATGAGCAGTTTCTTCTTGAGAAAGAAAAGAAAATCCAAGAGGAGAAAAACCGACGAGCCGAACGAAAGAAAGCAATTCTAAAATATGGCCTATTAGGTTTGCTGATTCTGATTGTCGTTATAGGACTGGGTTTTTCTTTATGGAAAGGAGTGTTTGAAAAAAGGTATCTCTATAATCAAGCCTCAAATTCTTATGAGAATAGCCAATTCTATGAGTCTTATAAGATGTTTAGCTTGCTTGAGGAATTCAAGGACTCCAAGCAGCAGTCCTTCAGATCTTATAGGGGCTATTTGGAATCCAACTCGGATATCAATACGATGCTTGCTGGATATCAATGGCTGCTCGACAACGGCGATTCGGCTGCGAACGTATATGCGTCTTTCGAGACTGCCTTGAGTGCAATCTCCAACGAAGAGGATCTCTTGGATGGATGGTCCTGGCTTATTTCTGTTGGGTATCCTGAAGCAAAAGAAAAGCTCTATTCCATCGCGAATCAAGCCATAAAAACCAAGGGGTATCTTACCGCCTTTAAAATATTTTCCTCCCTGACAGATTACAAGGATGCTCCCTTGAAATCCAAGGAAGCTTATAGATTCTATCTAGCATCCGTAAATGACATAGATCTGCAAATCAAAGGATATGGATGGTTGCTTGATAACGGGGATACAGGTGCCAACATCTACGAATCATTCTCAGATGTGCTGCGAGCGATCCCTGATATCA
>SAAM01000271.1 GCA_009929415.1 Clostridia bacterium
ATTTAACCTGCCCGGCGGTATCTCCCGCCATTCAGGCATCAGAAATTCAACAATTCATAATTGCGAGATCGGGGATAACGTTTTTATAGAAAACATCTCCAATTACATCTCCAACTACAGAATCGGGCCGGATTGCTTCATCCAGAATATCGACCTTATCTATACAGAAAAAGGCTCTCAGTTTGGGTACAATACACTGGTCAAGGTTCTGAACGAGACGGGAGGGAGAGAGGTTCCAATATATCCGCATCTCTCATCATCCCTCGCATATATGATTGCACTATACAGGCATAAAAGCTCAGCTATCGACAAACTTACATCCCTGATTGAGAAATATGCCGGAGAACATAAATCTGATATAGGAGATATAGGAAGAGGCGTTTATATTGTAAATACTCATACAGTAAAAAATGTAAACATAGGCGAATACGCTACTGTAGAGAATGTAATAAGATTGGAGAACGGGACAATCTCAAGCAATAAGGATGCTCCTGTGGTTGTAAGGGATGGGGTGATAGCCGTTGACTTTATTTTTTCTTCCGGTTCAAACATAGCTGAGGCCACAAAGATTTCACGCTGTTTTGTGGGGCAGTCCTGTCATATTTCTCATAGTTTTTCCGCTCACGACTCTCTCCTGTTTTCCAATTGCAATTTCGAGAACGGTGAAGCCTGTGCTGTATTCGCAGGTCCTTTTACCGTATCTGTCCACAAATCCAGCCTGCTTATTGCCGGTCTCTTCTCGTTCCTGAACGCAGGGAGCGGGTCAAACCAGAGCAACCACATGTACAAACTTGGGCCGATACATCAAGGTATAGTAGAGAGAGGCTCAAAAACAACAAGCGACTCCTATATTCTCTGGCCAGCGAAAATAGGTGCCTTTTCCCTGGTGATGGGAAGACATTACAGACATCCAGACACAACTGATCTCCCCTTCTCATATCTGATAGAACAGTCAGATGAGACATTCCTTATACCAGGTGTCAATTTGAGAAGTGTAGGCACAATCAGGGATGTCCAGAAATGGCCAAAGAGAGATAGCCGTACAGACAAGGATCTTCTTGATATGATTAATTACAATTTGCTCAGCCCCTACACCATCCAAAAGATGATAAGAGGGCGAAAGATCCTAATAGAACTCCGGAATATCTCAGGTGAGACATCCGAAAACTTCACATACAGGAGTACAAAAATCAAGAACTCATCTTTGCGGAATGGGATTAACCTTTATGAAAAGGCTATTAATAAGTTTTTTGGTAACTCTCTTTTAAAAAGGCTGGAAAACGAAAAATTCACAGACATCTCACAGATAAGAGAGAGGCTCATACCCGATCACAAATCAGGCCGGGGCGAATGGGTAGACCTGTCGGGGCTGATCATCCCGAAATCAGAAGTTGACAGAATCCTTGAGGATATCGAGCAGGACAGGATATCGCTGAAAGAGATAGAAGCCAGATTCAGACAGCTCCATAATGATTATTACAGTATGGAGTGGAGCTGGGCCTATTATGCAATGCAGGATTACTACAATATCGACCTCTCTGTTGTCACCATTGACGAACTGAGAAGAGTTGTAGGATTGTGGAAAGAGTCTGTTGTGACTCTTGATGAGATGCTATACAAAGACGCAATGAAGGAGTTTTCAATGACCTCCATGACAGGCTTCGGAGTCGACGGCACTGAAGTTGAAAAACAGTGGGACTTCGAATGTGTCAGGGGAGAGTTTGACAGTAACCCTTTTGTCTCTGCAGTGACAAGACACATCGAGGTCAAGAGCTCTCTTGCAAACGAATTTCTGAATAGAGTGGCGGATATAGTTTAAGCAGGATCGTAACCCCACTTGTAATATAAAGCACCCCAGGTAAATCCGGCACCAAATGCCGACAAAATCAGCGTGTCTCCTTTTTTGAATTTCTTTTCGAATTCCCAGAGGACTAATGGTATAGAGGTACCCGCTGTGTTACCGAATTTCTCTATGTTGATCAGAACCTTATCCTTCTTAACCCCCATCCTCTTTGCTGTTGCATCTATGATACGGAGGTTGGCCTGGTGAGGAATGAGGTAGGCAATGTCAGAGGCTTTAAGGTTATGTCTCTCCATCATCTCAGCAGAGACATCAGCCATGCGGCTTACGGCATATTTGAATACAACCTGGCCGTCCTGATAGATATAGTGCTCCCTGTTCCTGATGGTCTCTTCTGTCGGCGGATACATTGATCCTCCGGCCTTCTGGAAAAGATATTGTCTTCCCACACCGTCTACATGGAGAATCTCATCCATAAGCCCGATAGAGGGGTCATCGGTTGCCTCAACTAGCATAGCAACGGCACCGTCTCCAAACAGCGGACAAGTCGTTCTGTCCTGATAGTTTGTAATAGAAGACATTCTCTCTCCGGTGACAAGAATAATCTTTTTTGCCCTGCCTGACTCTATAAAGGATGCGGCAGTAGAGAGGCTGAATATAAAACCGGAACATCCGGCATTGATATCATAGCCCCAGGCATTCTTTATACCGACTTTGTCACAGATGATATTTGCAGTTGCGGGAAAGAGCATATCAGGAGTGACCGTGGCACAAATCAGCATATCAATCTCATCCTTTGAGGCCCCTGTTTTATTGAGCAAGCTTTCTACGGCAAGAGTTCCCATATAAGAGGTGCCAAGACCATCTTCTTTGAGAATCCGCCTCTCTTTCACTCCGATTCTTGTCATAATCCACTCATCAGTTGTATCAACCATTGTGGAGAGTTCCTGATTTGTCAGTATATATTCTGGAATATAACCGCCTATTCCTTTAATTACAGCTTTCATTTTAATTTCGTAAAAGTACCTCTTTGAACTTTCCTACCAAATCCCGTTCCAAAGCCCTTTCGGTACTGGTTATCATATTTGCGACAGCTAACGGAGATGAGGCTCCATG
>SAAM01000272.1 GCA_009929415.1 Clostridia bacterium
TCGATTACAGTGGCGGGACCGCCGGGGAATCACACCCCGTTCCGTTTTTCCAGATCCAGCACCTGCCATCGTAGAAGAAGCGAGAAGGCAGGTCAAGGGAGGGATAGTAGGTAGGGATACCGATTGTGTTAGGATGGAAATCGAAGAATGTTTCAAATAACAATCATTGTAACACAGAGCATTCTGATATGGAGCCCCTGACTACCAGCTTTGAAGGTAGTAGAATATGTTCAACCGGATGTGATCGATCAGAAATCAGCTGAATAAGAAGCTCCGCAGCCTTTCTTCCTAATTCAAAAGTGGGGGTCTCTACTGAAGCTAGCGGGGGCTTCAATTGATTTGCAAAATTGACGTTATCAAATCCTATGACCGAGATGTCAACTCCAGGTTTACGTCCAAGTTCTTCCAGCACATGGATAAGATCGGCGGCAATAAGGTCATTCAGTGCAATGATTGCTGTAAGATCTTTTGCTGCTGCAAGATACTCATGAATCTGATTGTGCACGAGTGTTTTCTCTTGGGTAGTCTGTTCAGCCCAATACAACGAACGGGTATCTACCAAATCAAGGAATATATGCCTTAGATGCACCGGTATGTCCAAGTCCTTGCACGCTTGGAAAAAACCCTCGATTCTGTGTTCAATTGAAGTCTTTGTTAACGAGGGTTTAGATACCAATCCAATTTTTCGGTGTCCTTTCTCGTATAGGTATTGAACAGCTTCATAAGCACCTTTTCTGTTGTCCATTTCCACGGAGTTGCATGGCGCATATTTATAATACCTGCCGGTCATCACGAATGGGATACGCCTTTCAATGAGTTTGAAAATCGCTGGATTGTACATTGATGCAGCGGTGGGATGGATAATCAGACCTTCAATCTGTCGTTCAATCAAGGACTCAATAATTTCTTGTTCTTTCTCGATACTATCGTTTGTGAGATGCACGGATATCGTGTACCCCTTCTTTTCAAGTACTTCTTGGACTCCCGTAATTATTTTCCCGATAAAAATGTCTGCAAGCCTTGGTACGATGATCCCGATTGCCACGTTAGCATGCAGGCCAGGAGTTTTTTGTTCAGAATTGGTAATGAAGGTTCCTTTTCCTCGATATCTTTCCAGCAATCCCTCGCGTTCTAGTTCAAGCAGGGCTTGTCTTACGGTTGGCCTGCTTACTCCAAATTGAGTTGCAATTTCCTGCTCGGTGCTTAACTTCATTCCTGGAGCCAACCGCCCATCTATGATTTTCTTGCGAATATCATCATAGATTCTCATGTAATGGGGACTGCTATTCATATACTCTGTCATCGTATTCTCTCCGCCCAACATCAATCACAATGTAGAGGAATTGATAATTTGAAAACTATAGCAGAATGTTACTTTTGTAAATACAATTCATGAATTCTGCGATTTTTGTCAAGCTTAATGCCAATTTGGTGAAGTAGCCGAGCTTGTAGTTAATACTCGTGGCTCAGTAACACCGCTTTTGCCCGTATTTTCAGTACGATGGAAGCATGCTGTATGCAAGCAATTTCAAACTGATCCGATGGAGGCGAAAGAAATACAACTCTGTAATCCAAAACAAAACTCCCAGGCAAAAATCTGCCTGGGAGTACGTAAACATTTAGTTAAAAGCTGCAATCCCGGGGAGTCCGATTTCGTTATAGTAGCGTAATGCACCCTTATGGAGCGGTACGCTGATACCCTCCAGCATCTTTTCTGGAACGATTTCCTTGAAACCTTTATTGACGTTCTTTAGAGCATCAAGATTTTCATAGAATCGCTTGATAAACTCATAGACAACTGCTTCTGGCACATCTGCATTGGCAAACAGTACAGCATTATTGCCAAACGTTTTTATATCACGGTCAAGATGGTCGTAATAAGACTTATCCAAGACCTGCTCGGTATATGCTCCATTGGAATTCTCAATGATCTTCTTGATAATAGCTGAGGGAATGTCCAAGAACACGCAATCTTTGGATGCGAGTAAGTCAAGAACGGTAGCAATCGGGGCCTTGCCATTCCAAATGAAAACATCGAGCTGTCCATTTTTCATCATCTCTGTCTGCTCTGCACCTTTTACCTCGATACCTGTGTAGTCTCCAGGTTTGAGTCCGAGTGCAGCCATCAAAGCTAATGCATCAAATCTTGATGTCCCACCAACCTGGCCGATACCGATTTTCTTACCTTTGAACATTTCATAGGAAACTGCGTTAATTGGGGAGTTTTTCAGTACAATTACATGTGTCTTGTTACAGGACAGCGAAATCACACCAAGACATTTTTCCGGTTCAAGACCAGAGTAATCGCCTTTGGCATAGTACCCATCAGAGAGCATCAGGTTATTGGTGAAAGCAATTTCAACATCACCTTGGGCGACTAGTCCTACATTCTCTGCATACCCATTCGTAGCCTCTGCAACCACTGTGAGATTGCTACCACTACTATTGATTATTTCAGAGATTTGAGCTGCCTGCTGATACGAAGACTGACCAATCGGGTTGGCTGCCAATGATATGGTTGTCTTTGTGATTAACCCTTTGAATTCTCCTGCTGGTTCAGCCTGGTTGGAGGCCTCCTTTGAACCTGCGGCAAACACTGACAATGTTACACTAAGAATCAACAATACACATAGGACTTTTCTCATTTTCTTTCTCCTTTTTTCGACTATCGTCTGATCTATTGATCAAGCAAGCTGTTTGAGGCGATTTCTTCTGGCCATGATCAAGTTGACTAGTCCAATGCCAATGATGATTGTGTAGCCTACTGAATCAGTCCAAATACCTGGGTATATGCACATAAGCCCGGCACCTATGGTCAGGACTCTCATGAGTGGATGTAGTTTGGTTTTGAAATACCCTACAATACCTATGCTTAAGCCGAAGCATCCGATAACACCCGAGATGAAAGC
>SAAM01000273.1 GCA_009929415.1 Clostridia bacterium
AAATCTCATACGAGACCTTTGCTGCATCGAGTTGTTTCTCAACTTGTTCAAGGTATCCAAACGAACGGGTGGATTTCCTGCTGGAAATAACGATCAAAGCTCGTTTTCCGGGAAGCTTCTGCTCTGAAAGCTTTTGAAGCGAATGTGAGCCGAATATGATTCTGGTTGGAAGATAAAACGTACTGTGCATTGCTGCCTCCTCTCTCCTTTCAAAGTACTATCAAGACAGCATATGGACAAGGATGAGCAGGCAAAATGTGGATCCATGCTTGATACCGAGTAGATATAATTTTTTCCATCAGTTGTATACAATTTTGTCAAAATTGGAAATTTGTCGGGGTCGGCATAGCAAAAAACACCAAAAACACGAAAGGAATTACCGAATTATCCTGATTGTTGTCGTGTGCTTACCACTTTTATACTTTGCAATATCACTAAATACGGAGGACAATAGAAATGAAGCGTTTTGTATTGTTTCAAATCATGCTTGCATCCGCTCTTGTCGGTTTGTTCGCACAACCTATGCAGGAGCAAGTAAAGCTTGATGCGCGTGTAAAAAACACCATGTTCATTGATGGTCTACAATTCAAAGATCTCAACAGCAATGGGAAACTCGATGCGTATGAAGACTGGAGGCTATCCGCTACCGAGAGAAGTCAAGACCTCATCAATCAAATGACACTTGAGGAAAAGGCCGGAATGATGCTAATCGACACGCTTAACGCTGATTGGGGTGGAAAGGTCGGTGTCCAAGGCGATGATTATATCAACAATCAGTACATGCACCGGTTTATCTTCCGAAATACTGTGATAAACAATCCAGTTAAATCAGTTGGAAACAGCAGAAGCGGAGCTCAAGTAACCGCACGGGAAGCTGCTTTGTTCACCAATACCGTCCAAGAGATGAGTGAAGCAACACGCTTGGGTATTCCAGCACTATTCAAGTCAAATGCAAGAAATCATTATGATCATGATGCACGATTCGGTATCAACGTCTCTTCTGGATCATTTTCTACTTGGCCGAAGGAAGCAGGTCTCGCTGCAACCCGTGATATGGATCTCATTGCCTCTTTTGCAAAAGTTATGAGAGAAGAGTGGAATTCTATTGGTCTTAGAGGCATGTATGGATATATGGCCGATTTGGCTACGGAACCAAGATGGTACCGAATCCATGAGACATTTACAGAAGACGCTGACTTGAATGCCAATATTATGAAAACATTGATAAGCAATCTTCAAGGCTCTTCCATCACGAATGATTCAATTGTGCTAACGATGAAACATTTTCCTGGGGGCGGACCTCAGAGGCAGGGACTCGATCCTCATTATCCGTTCGGACGTGAGCAAGATTACCTCGGTGATGGATTTTCTGACCATTGGAAACCATTCAAGGCTGCGATCGACGCCGGGCTTACTTCGGTGATGCCGTATTACGGTATTCCAGTCGGTATGCAGGATGTCTATAAGCCGGCGGAAGACATTGTTTATAACGAAGAAGTGGGTGTCGGTATGGCTTTCAATAAAGGGATCCTTGAGGATTTGTTGAGAGGAGAGCTAGGCTTCGTTGGAAATGTCAATAGTGATACCGGTATCATTGGAAGCCGAGCATGGGGGCTGGAAGACTATACGGTACCGCAACAGATTGCAATCGCCATCAATGCTGGTACAGATGTACTTTCCGGATACCATGACACAAAAGTTGTACTTCAGGTTATCGGTAAAGATGCTGTGCTCTCCGAGAACAATGCACTTGCTCCAAAAGGTGTGAGTTTGGAGAGAGTTGACCAGGCATGTATGCGCCTGCTCATCGAGATGTTTGAAATGGGACTTTTTGAGAATCCTTATGTTGATCCCAGCCGGGCCGAAACAACAGTAGGCCGCGTAGATTATTCCAGAATGGCAATGGAGGCTCAACGTAAGTCGATAGTTTTATTGGAGAACAAAGGCATTCTTCCCTTGAAAGCAAATCAGAAGCTCTATGTATATGGGGCTAATGCCGAGGTTGCTGCCCAATATGGATTCACCGTCATTGATGGTAACAATAGGGAGCGTGCAGAAGGAGCCGATCTAGCGCTTATTCGTGTTTCAGTAGGCAATACGGTCGAAACAGTTCCCGGCGCTCAATATGTTGATGGCAGTAAAGTAACTACAATGTTCGGAGGAGCACTTCCAGAGGAAATTGACTTTCTTGCCTTCTCAGATATGGCAAAAGCCAAGAGCTGGAAAGTAACTCCTACTCTTGAAGAAATCCAAAGTGTGATGAAAACCGTAGGAAGTGAAAACACGGTATTAAGCATCAACTTCAGACAACCTTATGTTCTGGATGAGGCAAGTGGTCTGCTCAATAGTGGAGCAATATTGGCAACATTTGGAGTCAGTGACGCTGCATTGTTCGACATTCTGACTGGATCATACAAGCCAACCGGAAAACTTCCATTCGCATTAGCCAACAGCTCTGAAGCAATTGTCAGACAGTTGTCGGATATGCCGGGCTATGCGGAAGAAGATACACTCTATCCTTTCGGTTTTGGACTGACATATTAATACGTCTTTACCAGGAACATCATCGTAATCATTTATTTCTGAGGAACACCTTCTCACAAGGTGTTCCTCACTAGTATATATGCTCTGCAATGCGACGTATCAATGGCCTAGGAGCCGTGTATAAATAATCTATGCAAATACCTCTGATGGAGAGATGCAGTAATTCCATTCGCCATGGAAATCATCCCGCACGATGTTGGTCCTTTGCAGTTCTTCCTCAGACACCTTGATGCCTGTCTCGTATTCGTTGGTGTCCAGCCCGCACTTCACTTTCAAGCCTTTCTTGGTGGTCGTCGATTCAACTAGGCTTATGATTACCATCAGCGTCTCCAGTGGTCTTCCCCTCCAGTTCTTGGAG
>SAAM01000025.1 GCA_009929415.1 Clostridia bacterium
ACTCTTTGATTTAGAGCTGGACCTGATTTATTCTCAATAAATATTACAACAGATTTTCAAGGTTTAAATAATTAGTTCAATTTGTTATTGCAATTTAGGGGTATTATTTCTTCAATCAAATATACTAATATATTAAATTAAAAAGGAGAATCATATTATGTCAAAAAAAACTTTTAAAAGATTTTTCAGCTTATTATTTTGTTTAATTTTTACATCAGTAAGTTTTGTTTTTGCATCTGAAGATAAATTCCCTATTGAGACAAAATCTAATAAAACTAGAATTGTAACTGAAGAAAAACCATCTTCTTTATCTGGGACTATTAAAGTTATAGATCTTGATAAAACCGGAGTTAGGGTTCTTAAAGCAGGAGGAGCAGGATTAGTATCTGTTGTATCTGCTTCACTTGGAGGAAAAGGTATATTTGTTGCAGCTGCTGGTTTTACATATATTTGTGAAAGTGAGATAAATGCTGCAAAAGTAAAAATAACTTATGTAGGAAAAACAAAGTTTACCTATGAAGAAAATATGTTAACAAAACAAAGAACTTTAATAAAAAAAGAAGAAAAAATAAAAATTGATGTTTATACAGGAACCAATGGATCTGTGAATACCTTGTCTTATTCAAACTGGGGATATTTAAAGTTAAAATAAGTTAAATTGGAGAATAAACTATTATGAAAAAATATTATTATATATTTTCAAAAGTATTACTTTTTATTTCAACAATATACTTGATTTCAGGAATACTAGATCTGACATCAATATCTAAGAAAATGATAATATATATTTTTATTCTAAATATGACATTAGAATTAATCAGATTTATTATTTTCAAAGAAAATTCTAATTACGAAAAAAAAACTATACCTTCTAGTATAATTTATTTAAATACTATTTTTTTTGTATTAGCAATATATTTTGATGTTATATACTTAAAAATAATTGCTATAGTATTATTTTCAATCCTAATTATAATAAAAATAAAAGATGAATATTTAAGAATAAAATAAATTTCTAAGTATATTTGATTAATATTTTTAAAATTAGATTAAAAGGAGATATATGGAAAAGATATTTATATCAACGCTTGGATGCGCAAAAAACCTCGTAGACTCAGAGATGATGCTCGGAACGCTCGTAAAGAACGACTATGTACAGACAGGAAGCATAATGGATGCAGACATCGCAATAGTCAATACCTGCGGATTCATCGAAGCGGCAAAGGAAGAATCAATAAACGAGATACTCGAGCTTGCCCAGTATAAGGAAAGAGGAAACCTCAAATACCTCATAGTGACAGGATGCCTCGCGCAGAGATATTCAGATGAGCTTCTGAGCGAAATCCCGGAAATAGACATAGTGCTTGGGACTACAAGCTTTGACATGATCCTTGAAAAGATAGAGGAGCTTAAGGGCGGAATAAGGAGCAGTCTCATAACAGACATAGACAAGCATATAGCCGAAGAAATCCCAAGGTCGCTTCTTACAGACACCTTCAGCGCATATATCAAGATTGCGGAAGGCTGCGACAATCACTGCACATACTGCATAATCCCAAAGCTGAGAGGAAAGTACAGGAGCAGAAGGCAGGAGGACATCCTCAAGGAAGCACGTCAGCTTGCGAAAAACGGGGTAAAGGAGCTCATAGTTATAGCTCAGGATACAACCAAATACGGACTGGACATATATGGGAAAAAAGCGATAAGCGACCTGATGAGAGAGCTTAACGAGATAGAAGGCCTCAAATGGATAAGGATACTTTATTCATATCCGGAAGATGTGGATGCGGAGTTCGTAAAAGCAGTAAAGGAATGCGAAAAGGTGCTTCCTTATTTTGACATGCCAGTTCAGCATGCAAATGATGCAATACTAAAACTTATGAATAGAAAAACCAGCAAGCAGCAGATAAAGGAAAACATAGACAGGATAAGAAAAGAGATACCAGAGGCGTCTATAAGGACGTCTATAATCGTAGGATTCCCTACAGAAACACAGGAGCAGTTCGATGAGCTTTGCGAATTCGTGAAGGAAGTCAAATTCGACAGGCTCGGAGTGTTCGCATACTCAAGAGAAGAAGATACTCCCGCTGCAATTCTCGAAGGCCAGATAGACGAAGATATCAAGCAGGAAAGAAAGAACCGCCTCATGGAAATCCAGCAGGGAATATCATACGAAAAGAACAAGACCTTCGTCGAAAGTACTCTGGAAGTAATGATAGACGAAAAGGTTGAGGACGGGCTCTATGAAGGACGTTCATACAGAGACATGATGGAGATCGACGGACTCGTGTTCGTAAAGACGCAGGAAGACCTTAAAAAGGGCCAGTTTGTAAATGTAAATATAACCGAAGCACTTGAATATGACCTTACAGGGGAGTTGATATAAAATGAATACGCCAAACAAGCTTACTGTACTCAGATTTATATTAGTACCATTTTTTCTTGCCGCGGCATACTATGAAAAACAGCAGTCCGTGATGATAATCAGCACCATAATATTTGCAGTAGCCTCATTCACGGATTTTCTGGATGGATATCTTGCGAGAAAGCACAATCTCGTGACCGATTTTGGAAAATTCATGGATCCACTTGCTGACAAAGTCCTCGTAGCCGCAGCGCTGCTCTTCCTGATACAGGCAGGAAGAGTGGAGGCTTGGCTCGTAATAATAATAATAACGAGAGAATATGCGATTTCAATAATAAGGGCCATCGCAGCTACAAACGGCAAGGTTATCGCAGCATCAGGCGGAGGAAAGATAAAGACCGTAACCCAGATGCTTGCGATAATAATGCTTCTTCTGAGCATGCCATTCGGAGACATCATGATGTATGTATGCGTGGCACTTACGCTCTACTCAGGAGTGGAGTACATCTGGAACAACAGGGAGCTAATCGCTGAGAGATAAATTAACAATGTTGATATTGAAAGAAAATATATGTTATAATTTTAGTGAAAAATAAAAAGGAGGTAAAGCATGGAGTTTAAAACCTTTGAAGAACTGATCAGGCACGTTCAGAGCAATGGGAATAAGAAAAGAGTGGCAGTTGCAGCGGCTCATGATTCTCATGCGCTCGAAGCGCTCATACTGGCTGACAGGGACAATATTGCAACACCAGTGCTTGTTGGGTACAAAGATCAGATCCAGCAGCTTCTTGAAGAGCTTGGTGCAGATGCAGACGCCTATGAGATCTATGATACTCAGAGCGACAAAGAGTCAGCAGAAAAAACCATAGAGCTCATAAAAGAAGGCAAGGCCGACTTCATAATGAAGGGCAAGCTTCAGACTGCAGATCTTTTAAAAGCAGTGGTAAACAAGGAAAAGGGACTTTCAAAAGGCAAGATAATGTCTCACATAGCAATGCACGAAGTTGCGACATATCACAAGCTGCTGGCAGTTACTGACGGCGGAATGATGATGTATCCTGATCTTCATGAAAAAAAGCAGATAATAGAAAATGCGGTTGAGGTATTCAACAACATAGGCTATGAATGCCCTAAGGTGGCAGTGCTTTCAGCTGTCGAAAACGTAAATCCAAAGATGCCCGAAACCATCGATGCTGACATGCTCAGACAGATGAACAGAGACGGGGACATAAAAAACTGCATAGTGGAAGGCCCAATATCATATGACCTTGCATGGAGCAGAGAATCCGCGCAGATAAAGGGATACGAGAGTGAAGTGGCAGGAGATGCCGACATCATGGTAGTGCCAAATATCACCGCAGGAAATATACTTGGAAAATCTCTTATATATGCTGCAAACGCAAAGATGGCAGGTTTCATAGTCGGAGCTCAGGTACCGATAGTTCTCACATCAAGAGGAGCATCGACTCAGGAAAAATATTTATCACTGGCGATTTCAGCATCAGCAGTAAAATAAAATTCAAAGGAGATATACTATGAAACAGTTAATGACAGGAAATGAAGCTGTAGCAAGAGGTGCATACGAAGCTGGCGTAAAATATGCATCGGCATATCCGGGAACTCCAAGCACAGAGATACTCGAAAACGTAGCACTATACAAGGATGATATACTTGCAGAGTGGGCAACGAATGAAAAAGTAGCTCTCGAGGCAGCAATCGGAGGATCCATAGCAGGAGCGAGGACTCTTGCAGCGATGAAGCACGTTGGGGTAAACGTAGCCGCAGACCCGCTATTTACATATGCTTATATGGGCGTAAACGGAGGAATGGTACTGATTTCAGCAGATGAACCAGGACAGCACTCATCCCAGAACGAGCAGGACAACAGAAATTTTGCAAAGCATGCAAAGATACCTATGCTTGAGCCAGCAGACAGCCAGGAATCAAAGGATATGATGATAGCCGCATACGAAATCAGTGAAAAATATGATTCACCGCTCCTTTTCAGGATGACTACGAGAGTATGTCACTCAAAAGGAATAGTTGACTGTGGAGAAAGAACCGAAGTCGGCATAAAGGAATACGTAAAGAACGTACAGAAGAACATAACCGTTCCGGCTCACTCAAGAATGATGAGACTTACGGTAGAAGAGAGAATGATAGCCCTTAAGGAATTCTCTAACGAAACAGAGCTCAACTTCATTGTGGATAACAACGTAAGAACCGGAGTTATAACCTCAGGAGGATGCTACACATATGCAAGAGAGGTATTTGGAGATACAGTATCATACCTCAAGCTTGGATTCACAAATCCGCTTCCAGACAAGAAGATAACACAGTTCTGCCAGGGAATGGACAAGATATATGTAATAGAAGAAAATGACCCATACATCGAAGACGAAGTAAGAAGACTTGGATTTGACTGCCTTGGCAAGAATCTGTTCCCATTCTGCGGAGAGATGACTCCTGAAGTTATAAGAAAAGCTGTATTTGGGATAGAGCCGGAGACCGTTGAATATGACAGATCTCTTGCAGTGCCGAGACCGCCGACTCTATGCGCGGGATGCCCTCACAGAGGATTCTTCTACGAGCTTGGAAAGAGAAAAAATGTCGTTATAGCAGGAGACATAGGATGCTATACGCTCGGATTCGCGCCTCCATACAATGCGATGGACTTCAACGTGTGCATGGGAGGAGCATTTGGCTCAGGACACGGCGCTCAGCAGGTGTTCAACATGAAAGAAGACAATGACAAGAGAGTGGTTTCAGTAGTAGGAGACTCTACGTTCTTCCACACTGCGATCAATGGCCTTCTGAACGTGGTATACAACAAATCCAACTCGATCAACGTAATCCTGGACAACAGAATAACTGGAATGACAGGGCATCAGGAAAACCCTGGTTCTGGATATACGCTTCAGGGAGAAGCTACAAAGATAGTTGAGATCGAGCCGCTTGTGAGAGCCTGCGGAGTGGACAACGTAAGAACAGTAAACCCAAATGATCTAAAGGAAATGAAGGAAGCATTTGACTGGGCGCTCGGACTTGAAGAGTCATCAGTTATAATAACAAGATGGCCATGCGCGCTCAAGAAATTCACAGATGTGGACAAAAAAGAATTCGCAGGAGCATTCACTGAGAAGTGCGAGATAGACCATGACAAGTGCATAGGCTGCAGAATGTGCATAAAGACTGGATGTCCGGCAATATCCTTCAACAAGGAAACAAAGAAATCCACAATCAACAAAGATCAGTGCGTAGGATGTGGAGTATGTGTACAGGTATGTCCAAAACAGGCTATAGGAAAGGCAGGTAAATAATATGACAAAGAATATACTACTTGTTGGAGTCGGAGGACAAGGTACAATACTTGCAAGCAAGCTTCTCACTACAGGCCTCATGCAGGAAGGCTATGACGTTAAGATGAGCGAGATCCACGGAATGTCTCAGAGAGGCGGAAACGTTTCATCACAGGTAAGATACGGAGATAGAGTAGAGTCTCCTGTAATAGAGCTTGGAACAGCAGACGTAATAGTGGCATTTGAAAAGATGGAGGCAATCAGAGCCCTTGAATATCTAAAACCATCAGGACTCGTTGTAGTGAACAACTTCGAGATAGAATCCATGCCTATACTTTCAGGCAAATTCGATTATCCGGGCAATGTCATCGAAACACTCGAGTCAAAGGTAAGGACGATAGTGGTGGATGCATCACAGAAGGCTGAAGAGCTTGGAAATTCAAAGGTTATGAATATCATACTTCTTGGTACCATAATAAAATCAATGCAGCTTGAGCACATAAACTGGGAAAATATAATCAGGGAAAACGTTAAACCTGCATTCGTTGAAATAAACATCAAGGCTCTTGAGCTTGGAAAAACATTAGTATAGCAAAATAACAGGAAAGATGGCTCCGTAGCAGGAATCATCTTTCTTTTTGCTTTTATTTACATTATGCATGTGCTAAAATTGAATTATAAGAACAGCGGAAGAAAAAGAGAGGAAGTGAATTATTATGAATCCCAAAAGCAGCACGGCAGACATCGATATCGCAGTCCAGAAATATCTCAGCGCAGTCTCAGGACATATCGAGGGCGCTGATCCAGAAAGCGATGATGCGCTCAGAGCGAGTCTGCGAAAGCTCATAGCCAGAAAGGATTTCAGAGCCCAAAAGCTTGCAGCCGCAGTCAGGAGATACACAAACTGCGATGACAGCCACAGCTTTGTTGAATATGCATACGAATATGTACTTTCACTTTCCTTCCCAAAATCCATAAATACAGAGCTTTCAGATGAAAAAAACCGGGAAGTGAGAATATTTCTTGAGTTTTACAGGCAGTGGCTTAAACTGGAAAAAGAAACCGGCTCGGATGAGTTCTACATAAAAAATCCCATAGAGCTCCTGACGGAGCAGGAAGCCTCAGCGCTGGAAAAAAACCATGAATATCACAGATTCATAAAGCATTATGAAGAAGAATATATATACGAGATGATGAAGCTCAATCAGGAGATAAAAGGCTACTCCACGCTTGACCATATATCAGGAGTCAGCAATGTAGCGGCATATACGGCCAGGCAGCTCAGAGAAGCAGGGCTTCCTGTCGATGTGGCAACAGTAATTGCCGCAGCCGCAGGGCACGACATAGGCAAATTCGGATGCCGAAAGAATGAGGAGAAGCGGGTTCCATATCTTCACTACTATTACACGGATATCTGGTTCAGGGAAAGAAACATGCCATACATCGCAAACGTTGCTGCCAATCACTCTACCTGGGATCTCGAGCTTGAAAACCTTCCTGCAGAATGCCTTGTCCTCATATATTCAGACTTCAGGGTAAAAAACAGAAACGGCTCCATGTACATATATCCACTTTCGGAATCCTTTCAGGTAATCCTCGACAAGCTGGACAATGTGGACGAAGCCAAGGAGCGCAGATACAGAAAAGTATACGCAAAGCTCAGGGATTTCGAAAACTTCATGATCGAAAACTGCATAGATACAACGCTTACAAACGAAGGCTTTGAGCAGGCTCAGAGAAACAAGCAGGTGGCAAGGCCGGACCTGAGCCTCGCATATGGCAGCAGGATAGCAGAGAGCTTCAAATACAAGGCCATAGAGTACAATATAAACATACTCAACAGGTTCTCCGCGGCAAAATCCTTCAATGAGATGCTTGTTGATCTGAGCGGCGAAAAAAACTGGAAAAAACTCAGAGAATACCTCAGCACCTTTGAAGAATACTATATATATACGAGCCAGCTGCAGAAGACTTTCATAATGAACATGCTCAAGGAGCTGCTCCTCTACAAGGAAGAAGACGTAAGAAATCAGGCGGCAAAGATAATAGGGCTTCTGATCGCGAATTTCGATCAGGAATACAGAAAAGAGATTCCGCAGGACGTCACATATGATATCCAGGAAATAAAGACTATAAGCCTGTTTGAAAAATATATCGAATATTTCATATACAAGGACCACAAGCTCACCGAAAAGCAGAAGCGCTGGCTTGAGATAAATACCAGGAATTTTGTATCGAGCATATTTGAAAATGGCTCAGACAAGACCCAGGAATACTATGATGTGCTCGAAAAAATATACAGAAAAGCCATGGAGCCGGGGAGCTCGCTCACTCAGCCTGCTATGGCAATGCTTTCACAGCTTATAAAGTATATCCCGGTTAAAAAACTCAAGACCCCGCATACGCTCGTGTCATTCATGAAGCAGATGTACAGCTCCGAGTCTGCAGACATAAACATGTCCATAACCAAGAGCATTCATGTGGTGCTCAGAAATCTTGACAGAAAGTCTGAGTGCTATCAGGACCTCGCAGATTTTGTAATAAAAAACACGCAAAAGAGCGGCAACAAGACGGTGGACTTCATAAAATACAGGCTCGTAAGCTATATATGCGAAAAAAGCGGCATAAGTGCGAAAAAAACCTGCCATATATTTGAAGGGGACGAAATGACAAAAGAGGAGATATCAGACATATATCTCAGAAATCTCAAGAGCGCCACGAGCTGGATAGAGAAGAAATCAAACATAGACCTGCTTGTGGATCTCACGCTTACAGGAAGGACAACCAACAACCTTCAGACAGTAATGCATTTCTGCAATCTGCTCAAGGTAAGCTCTGCAGAGAGCGTCAGGAATCATTCGGGAAAAGCCATGCTCTCGATATTTCATCTGCTCGAGCGTCAGGAAAAAAATGAGGCCTGCATAGAGCTCATAAGAGCCCTTGAGATGCAGGACCTTCAGTTCACCAAATACATCCCTGAATATATAGGAAAGATAATGATATATCAGGAGCCGGGAGAATTTGACGAGATACTCGAGGACTTCTACTATAAGGTAAAGACTGCCAGCGTGCAGGTGGCATGGCTGATACTAGTTGCAGCAGGATACGCGATAGAGAGCTATATCTCGAACGGATACGAGCTTGATGCGGACCCCGCAAGATACAGCAGGCGCCTTGAAAAGATGGTAGGAATACTTCTCGTAGGTCTCTACAGCTTTGACAGGTACCTTAGCCATGAGGCACTCAAGATTATCGCAGGAAACATATTCTCCTCGAAAAATCTTACGCTTGGACAGAAATACAAGATATATCGTCTTGTAGACAAGAAGATACTCAATATGCTCAAAAACAGGAATGAGAGCAGGGATCTCTACATCCGAAACGCCGCATCGCTTAACTCCATATACAGATTCATATCAGACTATGAATTCTTCTACGGGGAGATGAAGCGCGGAAACGAGAGAAAGATAGCCTTTTTCCCGGGAACATTCGATCCATTCTCACTCGGGCACAAGGAGATAGCAAGAGCCATAAGGGACATGGGCTACGACGTATTCCTGGCAGTGGACGAATTCTCATGGTCAAAAAAGACTCAGCCAAATAACATAAGAAGAAAAATAATAAAAGTATCTGTAGCTGAAGAGCCAAACATATACCTGCTTCCAGAAGACGTTCAGGTAAATCTTTCGAATAAAGATAATCTCAGGAGCCTGAGCCGCATATTCGAGCCAAAAAAGGTGAGCATTGTAGTGGGTAGCGACGTCATCCTCAATGCAAGCAGCTACAGTTCAGATGAAAATCAGGAAATCCTTAAATATGACCATATAATATTTCACAGGCGAAACTCAGGAGGCCTGAGTGAAGAAGAGGAACTCCTGCTTCTCAGCAAAAAGACAGAGCTGATAAAGGGAAATGTCGACATACTGAGCCTTCCACCTCAGTATGAGGACATAAGCTCCACTCAGATAAGAGACAGCATAGATGAAGAGCAGGACATATCCGAGCTTATAGATCCTCTCGCGCAGAAGTTCATATACCGCTATGCCCTCTACAGGAAAGAACCGATGTTCAAGCGTTATTTCTCCAACATGACCCTCAGGACAGAGGTTATCGATGACTGCTCGCAGCAGAAGATAAAGACTCTGATTGAGAGCTGCGTAGATCCGGATGTCATGAGCGACGAACAGATATCAGATATTGCGGCCATGCTTTCAGGATATGAAAACCTCAGGGCAGTAGTCATCAGAGATGAAAAAAACGATGATGTACTTGGCTTCACGACGAGCAGCTGGCTGAGGAGCACCCAGTACTATTCTGAATTCAGGGACAAGAAGATAAGCGATTACGTAAGGCAGAATTCACTCGGGAGGATATCTTATATAAACGGCATGTGCATAAATGAAAGCGCATCCATAAACAACATATACCAGATACTGCTGACAGAGACTCTCGCAATAGCTCTCGAAAAGGACTATACCTACTGCATATTCAAAAACTTCATACCGGTTAATCAGCAGGAATGCCGCAAGATATTTGAGCTTCAGGGATTTGAATATATAGAAGGTGCGGATATTCAAAATACGGTGCAGTGTGTAAACATGGCAAAGCCTATTGCACTCAATCTGGATCTCAGGAGCATGCTCAAGGAGCCTTTCAGGAGCAATTCCAGGATAAAGAAGGAAATATACAGGACGAGAGAAAATCTCCAGAGAGCGCTCGCAAGGCTCTACAGAGGAGAGCTCGTGCTGTCATTTGACAGGAGCGTCACCTATGGAAAGCTCATAAAAAAAGTCTGCGACATAAACGAGGTAGGCTATGACATAAAAGTCCCAAGGCAGCTTGGAAAAAACATGTGTGTGCCTTACGGAGCAACTCTCAACGGAGCCCTCGTTCCAAACACCGTTACAAAATCGCTCCATACGGAAAAGACATTCACGCCTTCTCTTATGGACTTCGATTTCAGGAAATTCCCAAACTATATGGACATAAGAAACCAGATCAAGGTCCTGTCCTCATTCAGAAAGCCGGTCATACTGATTGATGATATCCTCCATAAGGGTCACAGGATAAAAGCGCTCGATCCTCTGTTTCGGGAGGCTGATATAGAGATAAAGCAGATCGTAGTGGCGATACTTTCGGGACAGGGAAAGGAGCTTATGGACATACAGGAAAGAGACGTGGAATACATCTATTTCCTTCCAAACCTCAAGAACTGGTTCAACGAGAACTCGCTGTATCCATTCATGGGAGGAGATTATGTATACAGAGAAGGAAGCTCGGACGAATATATACTTCCTTCGATAAACTTCATACTTCCATATGCATCCCCGGGATTCGTAAGAAATACCGACCCGGAGAACATATATACGCTTTCGGAAACCTGCATAAAAAATGCGATAAGGATATTTGAAACAATAGAATCAGAGTATCAGCATATAAACGAGAGCAGCTTCAATCTCAAGAAGATAGGAGAGGTATTCCAGAAGCCAAGAAAGCCGGACCAGGGAAAATGCATTGACTATGACCTTGATCTCAAACCGTCAGAATACCTGAGGAATGATCTCGAAAAACTGAAAAGACTTAAAAATATTATTTACAGATAATGGAGGTTAACATGTATTACTACACAAAAGAAGGAAATTATGCATTCAGCTTTGACAGGGAAGTCAGATTTGAAGAGGCAGATGAGGCTGAAATAAAAGAGGGGCTTGAAAAAGACAGCTCTAAAAAGCTTTATTATCTTCACAGGACTGATCCAGGAAAAAGAGTCAGCTATGCAATAACCGATCCGGAAATGATATTTGAAGATGGGGATGACATCGAGATAATAAGAAAAAAAGAAGGCATGTCAGAGCGGGCAGCTGAGCTTCCGCAGTGGATAAGAGATATGATATCACAGGGAAGAGTGCAGTACCTCAACATAGCTCATCCGCTCAGAAAGCTTTTTCTTGAAAAACCTCTGGACAGAAAATGGAGAGTAAATATAGCCGGGCTTGGAGACGTAGGCTCAAACCTGCTTATCGGTCTCAAGCTGCTTGGAGGAGATGTTATATCCGAGATAGGGATATTCTCAAACCGTGAGAACGTGGTAAAGCGATATGAGATGGAGATGAACCAGATATGCTCAATCGAAGAGGACAGCCTTCTGAGCAGAGGATATCCAGTAGTGAAGTCAGTAAAAAGAGAAAATCTGATGGACTGCGACATGTTCATATTCTGCGCATCGGCAAAGGTTCCTGCAGTCGGTGAGGAGGTAAGGGATGTCAGGATGATACAGTATGAGTCGAATCGCGAGATAATATCAAGATATGCGAAGATGGCCAGAGAGAAAAGCTTCAAGGGCGTGTTTGCGGTCGTTTCAGATCCGGTAGACCTTCTGTGCAAGGCGGTATATGACATCAGCAACAAAAACGACATGGACGCCTTCGATTACAGCGGACTTCTGCCGGAGCAGATCGAGGGATTCGGGCTTGGCGTCATGTATGCCAGGGCAAAATATTTCGCAGGCATGGAAAAAAACATCCAGTACTTCAGCGAAGAAGGAAGGGCATTCGGTCCTCACGGAAACGGGCTGGTAATAGCAGACAGCATCGTTAACTACAACAGAGAAAAATCAGAGCTGCTCACAGAAAAGACTGTAAAATGCAATCTTATGGTAAGGGAGCTTGGATTCAAGCCATATATAGCACCTGCGCTCTCATCAGGAGCCATAGCAATACTTTCGAGGATCCGCGGCAAGTATCATTACAGCTGCGTGTTCATAGACAATGCGTTTTTTGGAATCAAGAACAGATACACGCAAAACGGACTTGAGATAGAAAGAAATGTCCTGAGCGACGAACTTTTTGAAAAGATAAAGGAAACACACACAAGCCTGAAGAATATGGGAAGATGATATGGAAGAAACAATCTATCTATGCACTCTGGGAAACCCTTCACAGTTTCTGGAAAAGATGACAGACGAATTCACGAGTGAGTTTGACAAAGTCATAAGAACGGATTTTTCGCAGGCAGGGGACCTGAAAGGAAAGAAATTTCTTTTTGCAGTGCAGCTCGAAGAACTTGGAATAAACCTCGACACAGAGAAGGTGCTCCACCGCATATACAAAAGCGCAGCCGGGAATCAGCTCTCAGATACATCAGGAGCTGTCCTGATACATTCAAAAGAAGAGATTTATACCAAAACCGCGGCAAGCATGCTTGTTTTCAGGCTGAATTCAATGGGAATGAGCTTTCCGGGAAGACCCATGGTCGAAGCCCCGCATGGCCTCAGAAACTACATCAGTTCAGTAAAACGCAGCGGAAGCACTCTTGAAGAAAGCTGCCTGAGAGAAACTGCAGACCTTGCGCGCCGCCTGAGATCCTTTGAGGTATCAGGCGGATGCATATCAGAACCAAGAATACTTGCGGTGCATGCCAGCGAAGAAGGTTCAAATACGCTCTATCTCTGGAATATGGTAAAGCAGCACCTTCCAGAATCAGCAGACATAAGAGAGATATACATCCCAAACGGAGAGGTAAAGGACTGCGAAGGCTGCAGCTACACCATATGCAAGCATTTTGCCAAGCAGAAGAGCTGCTACTATGGCGGAATAATGGTCGAGGAGGTTTACCCGGAGATAATACAGGCAGATATACTTGTCATGCTGTGTCCAAACTACAACGACGCTCTCGGAGCAAACCTTGCAGCGATGATAAACCGGCTTACGGCGATATTCAGGCATATGAAATTCTATGACAAAAAGCTCTACGCAGTAATAGTTTCAGGCAGCTCAGGAACAGAAGCCATAGCTACACAGCTAATCAGGGCGCTCAACATGAACAAGACATTTCAGCTTCCTCCGAATTTCACAGTCTCAGCGATAGCAAATGACAGGGGCAGCATATTCGAAGTAGAGGGCATTGAGTCCAGGGCAAAAGACTTTGCAGAGAAGATATGCGGCAAAAAATAAAAAAATTGTAAAAAAGGTATTGAAAAAAAATCAAAAAAGTTTTAATATATATGTATACCTGTTAGCACTCTTTGTGATAGAGTGCTAACAGAGACTATTTCAATGGTATTTAGGAGGAAAATATGAAAATCAAACCTTTAGCAGACAGAGTTGTAATTAAAATGGTAGAAGCTGAAGAAAAAACAAAGAGCGGCATCATTCTTACAGGTAGTGCAAAAGAGCAACCTCAGATGGCTGAAGTAATCGAAGTTGGACCAGGTGGAATGGTGGATGGCAAAGAGATCAAGATGGAAGTAAAAGCCGGAGACAGAGTTATCTTCTCAAAGTATGCCGGAACAGAAGTAAAGCTGGATGGAGAAGAATATATAATAGTAAGACAAAATGACATTTTAGGAATAGTAGAATAAATAATTGGAGGAATCGTATCATGGCAAAAGAAATCAAATACTCAGAAGACGCAAGAAAAGCATTGGAAATCGGTGTCAACAAGCTTGCTGACACTGTAAAGGTTACACTTGGACCAAAGGGAAGAAACGTAATACTCGATAAAAAATTCGGAACACCGCTGATAACAAACGACGGAGTTACAATAGCCAAGGAAATCGAGCTTGAAGATGCATTCGAGAACATGGGAGCTCAGATAGTAAAGGAAGTAGCTACAAAGACAAACGACGTAGCCGGAGACGGAACTACTACAGCTACAGTGCTTGCACAGGCAATAATCAGAGAAGGCCTCAGAAACGTAGCAGCAGGCTCAAATCCTGTACTTCTGAGAAAAGGTATCAACAAGGCAGTAGAGGCAGCTGTAAGAGCCCTTAAAGACGATTCAAGGACAATCGAGAGCAAGGACTCCATATCACAGGTAGCAGCAATCTCAGCTGGAGATGAAGAAGTAGGAAAGCTCATCGCCGATGCCATGGAAAAAGTCGGCAAGGACGGAGTAATCACTATAGAAGAATCAAAATCAATGAACACTACGCTTGAGGTAGTAGAAGGAATGCAGTTTGACAGAGGATACCTTTCATCATACATGGCAACAGACATGGAAAAAATGGAAGCAAACCTTCAGGAGCCGCTGATCCTTATCACAGACAAGAAGATAAACAACATACAGGAAATACTTCCAGTGCT
>SAAM01000274.1 GCA_009929415.1 Clostridia bacterium
TCCTTCCTCATCCTGCAGCCAGAATTCGCCTCCGGGAATCGGGACGCCCATCGAGCCGCACTTGTCGATGGCTCTCGATGCCGGCAGGTACGACATCCTTGCAGTTGCCTCGGTCTGTCCGTACATGACGATGAAGTCGATTCCCTTGTCTCTTGCCTTCGTTGCTACCTTGTGCGATAGATCATAGGAAAGCTTGCCTCCGGCCTGGGTCAGGTAACGCAGCGAGGGGATGTTCATGTTGAAGAAACGCAGTCGGTCGAGCATCTGGTAGGTATAGGGTACTCCCCCGAAGGTGGTGGCTTTCTGTTCCTTCAGGAAAGACCAGAACTCCTTCTGCATCAGCGTGTGCTCCGTCATCAGGATTGTCGCCCCCGCAACCAGATGGCTGTTGAGGATTGAGAGCCCGTAGGTATAACTCATAGGAAGAGTGGTGATCGGCCTATCAGTGGAGAGAATCCCAAGATACTCGATGATGGAATTGGTGTTCGCTTCGATATTCCGGTAGCTTTGGCGTACCAGCTTGGGACTGCCGGTGCTTCCGCTGGTTGTGAGAAGCAATCCTAGGTCCGGATGCAAGGAAACATCCTCAGAATAGCCGGTACGAAGCAGGGAATACCCTTCATAGCTGTGAACGACAGTACCGGCAAGTTCCTGAAGCCTCTTATCAGGGCTCCAGATGTAGGCCGGTTCATACGTCCTTATCAGCTTCTGCAGCAATTCAGAATCAAGCTCGCTATCGACAAGCACCGGGACGATATCATTCCTCAGAAATCCAACGTACCCTATAATTGAGGCTATGGTATTGGTGCAGAGAATGAATGTGAGGGCACGCTTGCCGATGATGGAAGCCAAGGAATCAGAAGCGGTGCAGAGTTCGGGATATGAAACAGAAGTCCCATCATCCTGAATGACTGCGATGCTACCAGGATTGGCTTCAAGATTCCTAAAATAACTCATATAATTGCTCCTCCATCAACGCCCAGAATCTGTCCGGTAACATACCTTGAGAGATCGGAAGCCAGAAACAGAGATGCATCGGCAATCTCTTCCGGTGTGCCAATCCTTCCAAGCTTTATCATACCAAGATGAGCAGCCATTTTATCCTCACCAATGGAGCGATACATATCTGTATCAATCATCCCTGGCGCAATGGCATTGACCCGGATACCATCTGGACCCAGTTCCTTGGCAGCCGTCTTGGTCAAGGCTGCTACGGCTCCTTTGGAAGCTGAATATACTGATTGCCCTGGATTGCCGTTTACTCCAACGATAGATGAAAGATTGATGATACTTCCGATTCTGGCTCTTCTCATCAGCCGGGCTGCCAATTGGAGGTGGTTAATCACTGCAAACACATTGGTCTCGAATATCTTCTGCATCAGGTCAAAGGAGATCATTCCGATCAACGCATCCTCCATTATTCCTGCATTGTTCACAAGGACATCAAGGCGTTTTTGCTCTTTCATGATTCGGGAGAATGTTTCCTTCGACTTAGAGGAATCAGTAACATCATAATAGACAGGAATGACCTCGGTGGAATGTTTTTGGGATAATTCCTTGGAGTAGGAATCCAAACTCCCAACGTTCCTGCAATTTGCATACACAATGGCACCTTCGGAGGCAAATCGCTCAACAATCCTTCTTCCAATGCCCCTAGACGCACCCGTGACGAAGACAATCTTCCCTTCCAACAGCCTAGAGTTCAATGTTATATTTCCTCAGTATCTGTTTGCCCTTCTCGAAGGAGCTAAAGTCAATCACATCATCCGTATCCAGCATGATATCGAATGCATTCTCTATCTCTGACATGAGAACCATGTGGGCAACTGAATCCCAGCCAGTGTCTCGGTATTTCAAACCACAAATTGCACTATCTTCAACATCTTGAATTGCAAGCTTGAATGCACCCAAATATTTTTCTAGATTTCCCATACTTCCTCCGAACTAAAAAACTTTCTTGTTCTCATTCTTTCCAATAACTCTTGCAGGATATCCCATCGCTATCATTTCCGAAGGAATATCCCTAGTAACACACGAAGACATGCCAATTATTACGTCATTACCAATGGAACGCTTTTGTTCAATACATGCATTCATGCCTATGTATGTTCTCTCACCAACAATACAATTTCCTGCTATCGCACTATTCGGCCCAATCACCGAAGAATTACCAATCTCTACGTCATGACCTACCATTGCATGGGGCTGGATGACTACATTATCAGAGATAGTAGTATTGCTTGAAATAAATGAAAATGGCCCAATATAGGAACCATTACCTATCAAAGCTGATCCGGATACGACAGCTGTGGGATGGACGATACTTACCAGTTGCAGTGAATTGCTCAAAATCTTCTTCGCCAAGAGATCCCTGTAAAAAGGTTCTCCTATACCTACTATTGCCTCTACTAAGGACAACTTGTATTCATCCAGAAGCTTGGAGAAGCTGATGATCCTATTTCCAAAAAGAAAAATATTATTTTGAAAATCATCAATAAATATTATTTCATCCCATCGGTCCTGATAATTTTGGTTGATTGTATCGAATATTTCTTTGGCAAGACCACTAGCACCATATATCATTAATTTCATTATAAAATTCTATCCTTTTTCTAAAATCATATGTAACAAAAATCAGTACTGCTCCAGATATTCATTTATCTTCATACATCTTATTATAATACCTCTGATAATCCCCACTCACAACCCGCTCTATCCATTGCTGATTGTCCAGATACCATTGGATGGTTTCTTCCATCCCTTGCTCAAAGGTATAGGAAGGCTTCCATCCAAGTTGGCTGGTAATCTTCGTATTGTCAATTGCATACCTGCGGTCATGACCAGGACGATCCTTCACATATGTAATTAAGTCTTCTGACTTTCCAACTGTCTTGA
>SAAM01000275.1 GCA_009929415.1 Clostridia bacterium
GATGAGCGGGGCTAGGAGCACCCAGGAAGTCCTGGACAGAGTGCCCGGAGTAAACGGTCTCAGGAACAGTTCAGCCTCAGCTCTTGACAAGAGCGTTGTAGTAAGGGGGCTTACATCAGAGGTCCTCCTGCTGGTCGACGGCATCCCGTTCATGACTTCGAGCTACGGTACTGATTCGATGGGATCACCATTTGACCTGAGGACAGTTCCGCTTGAGTCGATCGAAAGGATAGAAGTTGTTAAAGGTGCAAGCTCTGCTATCTACGGATCCAACGCAGCCGGAGGAGTTATAAACATAATCACCAAAAAAGGCATGGAAAAGTCAGGTGGAACTTTACTTGTTGAAGGCGGAAACCATGGATGGTTCAGAGGGTCTTTGAGAGGCACGGCTGTTTTGAGCGATGATTTAAAAGTCACGGTCGGATATACCAAAACTCAAGAAAATGCCGAGGTAAACATTAGAAAGAGACCTGACGGGACCTACGATACTGCCACTGACTACAGAGGTAATGATTTTGTTTTTGGAATAGAAAAGGGCAAGTGGTCATTTTTAAGCCAGATCGGAGACTATGAATCTGAATGGAACAGTAGCGATTTTGGGTTAACCGATTATTCACAAAAAAATAACTACCGTAGATTCCAACTCAACTACATCGATGACACAAACACAGCTCGTATATTTTACAATGAAAATTCAAAAGATTATTTTATTGTTAATACAGATATTTTTAACAAATACAAAGATTCAACAATTGGAGCTACATACAGCCATAAGCAGGAAATATTTGGTGTTGCCGGTGTATGGGGGATAGACTGGAGAAGTGAGAGTTCGGAATTTGAAGGGGGGACTGGCAATATTCCCTATGACCTTAGCCGAAATGGATTTGCTCCATATGTTGAAATGTCTGTTCCTGTGGGAGAAGCTCAGCTTGATATCGGACTTAGATTTGAACACTGGCAAGTAGATGCTGGAGAAAATGTTAATGAGTTTATCCCCCGAGTGTCTCTTAACTGGGAAAGTCCGTCAGGTAAGCTTTGGTATGTTACTGCAGGAAGGTTTTTTGCGATGCCTAGTTTCTATCAAATTTTTCTTCCGATGGCAGATGAAGACTGGGGCATTTGGGGAAAGTATGTTAGCCTGCGTAACCCTGACCTAAGGCCAGAAAAAGGCTGGACTTATGATATTGGAGTAAAAGACCAGAAAGCAAAAAATCCTTGGAGTCTTGGCGTTTTTTATATAAACATGGAAGACAAGATCTATTATTCCTCAGAATACGATCTTATGACAAATACTACAACCTCACAATATATTAACCTAAGCGAATATCGCGCATGGGGTATAGAGGCTGAGATGAAGTTCAACTTCCATGAAAACTGGAGCTACACACAGGGTATTTCATGGACAGACGCCGATGAGAAGAAGGAAGGCGAGGATGAATGGACTCGCTCAGGAATGCCAAGGCTTGATCTGAGTGGAAGCCTAAATTACGTGAAGGGTCCATGGGCAGCTGAGCTTAAAGCTCATTATTATGCAGACAGAGAAATTAGCGGAGTCGCTTTTAATAATGACAATGACAATATATTCCTAATGAATGCTTCTGTTGCATGGAAAGAGGGAGCACACAAGCTGATCCTCTCCTGCACCAATATTTTCGACAAAGAATTTGTTCTTGACAGTGAAGGATATATCAACCCCGAACGCAAGTTTATCCTTTCCTGGCAGTATGAATTCTAGAGAACAGAAACAATAGGTCATCCGTTCCTCCAAGAGGACTCCCGGACTGCACACCGGGGGTCCTCAACATTTTTCCGCCTGTGCTTTTTTATGATATAGTTTGGAGGATCAAAGGAAAGGCGGCATGATAAGGACCATGATCATAGATTTCCATACACACATATTTCCTGACGGTTTTGCGGATCGTGCGATGTCAGTTTTGTCAGCCAATGGCAATGTTGGATATGCAGCCCCCGCCACCTTGAACGGACTTGTTTCAGCAATGGATGAGTGCGGTGTGGACAGATCCGTCGTACTCAACGTAGTAACTAAAGAGGCCCAGCATGAGAATGTTCTCCGTTTTGCAAAGGAGACTGATTCCGAGAGGGTGATATCCTTTGGCTCTGTCCTCCCAAGCTCGGTATACGCCCTTGAGTATGTCTGGAAGATATCAGACGAAGAACTTAAGGGGATAAAATTCCATCCAGCCCTCCAGAGGATATATCCTGACGATGAGAAGTACTTTCCAATTTACGACCTGGCACGGGCGCTGAACCTGATCGTCGTCTTCCACGTTGGTTTTGATTACTCTTTCCCTGAGGAGCTGAACGCTTCACCCGAATCGATGCTGAAAATAGCAAAGAATTTTCCCGGACTCAGGATCGTTGCAGCCCATCTGGGGGGACTGAAGATGGCTGAAGATGTCCTCGAGGCAGTGGCAGGAAAGGCTGACATCTATATGGATACGGCTTACTGCGCGGAGCCCTGGCTCGATAAGGGACTTCTCAAAAAGATCATCAGAAAGCACGGAGCCGAAAGGATCCTCTTCGGGAGCGATTTCCCCTGGCACCTTCCTTCTCAGGAAATATCACTGATAAGATCGCTCGATATATCTGAAGAGGAAAAAGAGATGATACTAGGAGGAAACGCCGGACGGCTGCTTGGAATATGATCAAAGAGCCCGTTCTGAAGCAATATGCTGACCGCTCACTTTGGACAGGAGGTGCGTGATTTGATACAAAATGGACAGCTGATATCCCTTCTGGAAAAGAGCTTTCCTTTCTGGGATAAGCTGAGTGACCTCGAAAAGGAGGCTCTCATGGACAATATCTCCGACATAAAATACGAAAAGGGGACCTGTCTCAGCGGAAGTGATGATTCCTGCGCAGGAGTCTT
>SAAM01000276.1 GCA_009929415.1 Clostridia bacterium
TACCGTCAGCTTCCATAATAGACTATCTGAAAGGCTATATTGAGAAGGAGCACGTGACACTTTTTGTCGTGGGTTATCCTATGAATCTCAACAACAAACCATCTGAAGCGGCTCAATATGTAGATCAGTTTCTCAACAGGCTTAGGAAACAATTTCCATCTATACCTGTTAAACTTGAGGACGAGCGTTTCACTTCACAACTTGCATTCAGGACTATGATTGACGGTGGGGTGAAAAAAATGGACCGCAGGGACAAGGGAATGGTCGACAAGATAAGTGCGGCTATCATCCTGCAAAGTTATTTAGACAGAAATAAACATTAGATAAGGTTATTATGGTACTTCCGATTTATTTATATGGAAATGACATCCTCAGAGAGAAAGCAGAAGAGATTGATATTACACGCGAAGAGTTAAAAGAAGAGATCAAGAAGCTTGAAGAGGATATGTGGGAAACGATGAGCAAGGCTGACGGGGTCGGACTGGCAGCACCACAGGTGGGAAAGTCAATCAGGATGCTCATTGTCGATGGTTCGCTTATGGGTGAGGACTCTCCTGAACTGGCTGATTTCAAGAGAACAATGATAAATCCGGTTGTGTTGGAAGAGAGCAAGGAGACAATTGAGTACAGTGAGGGTTGTCTCAGCATCCCGGAGATTCATGCCGATGTTGTACGACCAAAGAGGATAAAGGTGGCATTTTACGATGCCGATTTTGTAAAGCACGAAGAGACTTTTGATGATTTTGCATGCAGGATGGTGCAACATGAGATGAGTCACCTGGACGGGGTTCTTTTCACCGATCTCACTGCACCAATCAGAAAGAAGATGATTCAGAGCAGGCTGAACAACATAAAGTCCGGAAAGGTCAGGACATTTTACAAAACAATAGTTCAAAAATAAAATCGAACATTATGGGAGCTTTTCACGCATACGATATCAGAGGAATATACAACAAGGATTTTGATAAGGATGTGGCATACAAGGTCGGATACTTTATTCCGGAACTTTTGCACAGTAACAAGGTTCTGGTGGGGATGGATGCCAGAAGCTCATCACCGGAGATCCACAGTGCGCTCATTGCCGGGATAACCGATTATGGGGCGGATGTTGTTGATCTTGGCCTCTCCACAACTCCGATGGTGTATTATGCCACAGGTAAATATGGATTTAAGGCTTCGGCTCAGATTACCGCATCTCACAATCCAAAGGAGTACAACGGTATTAAAGTCTCACGCGAGAATGCCTTGCCGGTCGGCTTTGATTCAGGTCTCGGCACAATCAAACAGTGGATTGACGAGAATAAACCGACTCCTGTTGCGCAAAAAAAGGGAAAGGTTGAAAATCTTGACGTAAAGGGAGAGTACATAGAGTTTCTTCTGAAGTATAAAAAAGATCTGGGCAATCTCAATATAGCCGTGGATGTTTCCAACGGTATGGCCGCACTTCTGATCAAGGATGTCCTTGGCATGGGTAGCGATAGGCTCCACTATATTTTTGACGAACTTGACGGAACTTTCCCAAATCATGAGGCAAATCCGTTGATACCGGAGAATGTAAAGGCCCTTAAGGAGGAGGTGATTGAGAAGAGGTGTGATGTAGGTGTCATATTTGACGGTGATGCGGACAGGGTTATGTTTGTAGATGAAAACGCGCGCTTTATCTCACCCGATTTGATGATAGCCCTTCTGGGGCACTATTTCCTCGAAGAGAGGGGAGAAAAGGGAAAGGTTCTCCAGGACATAAGGAGTTCCAAGGCTGTAGGTGAGTATCTCTCACCTATGGGCGGGGAGATGGTAACATGGAAGGTAGGCCGTGCATATGCTGCTCATAAACTAAGGGAGATAGACGGAATATTCGGAGGAGAGCTTGCGGGTCACTACTATTTCCGTGATTTCTTCTATAGTGATTCCGGAATAATGGCTTCACTCATTATTCTGGGTATAATATCAAATATGAAGGCTAAGGGTATCACGCTTTCGCAACTGATTGGCAGCATCGAGCGTTACAAAAATTCAGGAGAGATAAACTTCAGGATAGAACAGAAACAAAAAGCAATGGACATTGTCCGGGACTATTTCACATCTGTTGAAAAACCTGTTGCCTCATTTGATTTTGACGGATACAGAGTTGAGTTCCCAGAGTGGTGGTTCAACATAAGACCTTCCAATACAGAACCATATCTCAGGTTTATTGCGGAGGCAACCACTGACGGACTTCTCGATGCCAAAGTCTCTAAAGTTAAGGAGATGATTTCCGGTCTATAAGAGATGGCTTTATGAGATCAATCTTATATGGCCTGCTTGTAACCCTTCTGTTACCCTCTGTGGTTTTCTCAAGGGAAGGCGGGTTTGTCTCCGACGGACACGAGATTGAATACGAATACAGGGGGCTGATACCGGAGAGTCGGGTTGTGATAGATATGCCCGAACCTGAATATATCAATCCAGCTAAGCCGACCATTGTTATATTTTATGCACTTCCCAACGGCAACACCATAGAACAGACCAAAGGGAGAAAGCCGGATGCTGTTTCCGGTGAAAAGGACGGTTGGAGGTATGACATACAACATATCGCGGCACAGACGCGTTTCCTGAGAAGCAAGGACAAAAACTCCAACTATGTAGTAGTTTATCTGGAGTCGGCTCTAAGGGCATGGACCACTCATGCCTCAAAATATGGGGATTCTCCTCGTATGTACAGGAATCTGATAGACACTGTCAGGTCGATTATTGCTGATAAAAGTTCCGGAAAGGCAGAGAGGGGAAAGCAAAGTATTGTGCTGAGCAGCCATAGCGGGGGAGGCCGGTTCATATTCAGCTATCTCCAAGGGGAGGCAACAATCCCTGAATACATTAAGAGGATCGTCTTTCTGGACAGTG
>SAAM01000277.1 GCA_009929415.1 Clostridia bacterium
ATAACTCCCGGGCACTGCGAATTCGGGGTCGTTTATGAAATCTAAGAAGTCCTCTTCCCGCTTGTAGAACCTGTCTGCGAACTCTTCGGCCTTATGCTTTTTTCTGCGGTCCTGCATGCTTATCTCCCCGTGGAGGACGTGCTCGAGGTTGCAGGAGAAGTAATAAACTCTGTAGCTGATGCCGAGTATCGAAGGGCATGCGGAAAGGACGTCCATGATCTCACGTTTTTTTTCGTTTCGCTCAGCTACATATTTTACGCTCTTGGCATAGATATGCTTGGTCGTGTATCTCAGGCCGCCTGCCTTGGCTCTTTCTATATACTTGTCCTCGATATATGCTCCGTCCGCATCCACGAGGTGGACTATCCGTTCTATGTCTGAGCGCTTGAGGAAGTTGTCCCTGCAGTAGCGGTTTATCCTCGAGGTCATCTTGTCTACGGCGTTTTTTCTGTTGGTGGCGCCGTCGCTCGTTACGTCTCCATTCATTATATAAAAACGGATATCCCTGTCTCTTGAGAGCCTGTTCGTTATGGAGCCCAGGGATATCTTATCTGTTATTCCTTCTACTATGAATATGACTGCTTTTTTAGCTTTCATCCGTCATCCTCCCGGCTGTCCTGAAGGCCCGGCTGATCTCAAAGTGGTCTGTCTGCTCGTAGAGATTTTCTCTCTGACCTCCGAGGCTTATGCATCTGTAGTATCTTCCTCTCAGGCTTTCTCTGCCGTTTTTTCCTGAGAATCTGTAGTACCTGTTTTTGGGATTGGTGGTGGTGAATATCAGCGAGTCCGTGCTGAGCTTTTCGAGCGGTCTGAGGTTGTGGGACGTGAATATGAGCTGGCCTCTCGCGTTTTCTGCGAGTATCTCGAGCAGCTCTCCCAGAAGGTATTCGAATATCCCTGAGTCGAGCTCGTCCACTACGAGGCACACCGACGGGTCGTTGTACATCTTTATCATGGAGCTGAGTATGGATATTATCTTCTTTATGCCGTCTGATTCATATCTCATAGGGATCTCGAGACCCTGTCTCCTTGATACTGTCTCTACCCTTATTCCCCTGCTGCCGTCTGCGCCAAGCTGGCTGCCGTAATTTTTTATGTCCGTCTCAAGTCCGGGTATTATCGCGCTGAGAACTGCATTTATCTGTTCCGATGCCTTTTTCATGGACTCATATACCTCTGCAGGCACTACTGAAGGCTCCCTGAGTTCAAGCGGGGAGTCCTGATATCCATTGCCGTGCTGTATTATGAACAGCTTTGAGTGCGCATAATGCCTGAGGCCGAATATTATGTCTCTGTAGTCTGCAAAGTCGTATGCATTCCTCAGGATCTCATAGGTGTCGTCGCTGAATATGAAGGAGGTCCTGTTTTTCTGGGACATCTTTTTGGAGACGAGAAGGTCCACGTTGTTCTCGGGGCTCTTGTGGTTAAGCCGCTTGAGATTCTTGAGCGGTCTGAAGGCATAGCCTTTTTCCTTCGCGTCAAACTCTATTATGGTCTCCTTCTTTGCTGCGGCCGGCGCGGCCTGCGGTGACACTGGAGCCTCCGGATCATCGCTGACCTCTCTGACCGGCACAGGGTATATCCTGCACGAGAGCTTTTCCTTTGAGATGTTTGCGCTGCTGGAGCCGCATCTCTCAAGCTGCGCCTGATAATAGACCGCGCAGGTTTGCTGATGGAGCTGGACATCGAATTCAAAGCTCAGCTCTGCGCTTTCTGCCGCCTGGTGGATGTAGTCTCCTGAGTTTTCGGGAAGCGGATTCCCGCTGAGGATGAGCCTTAGCATGTGTATAGCCTCAACCACAGCGGTTTTTCCGGATCCGTTCTGTCCGTATATTCCTATTATTTCAGACTCCATGTCCTCATCAAGCTCTCCGTCTGCGCAGGGAAGGCTGATGGTGCCGTTTTCGACATTCTTGAAGTCTTTCAGTCCTATCTTTCGGATTCGAATTATAATCTTAATACTCCCTTTCCTTGTATGTTGTATGGAGCACCTTGTGTGCCTTGTGACTGCCTGGCTCTCCAAAATATTCTTCGTAGAGGGTCTTTATTACCGGGCTCTCATGAGATTTTCTGAGTGGAAGGTTTTTGTCCTCTTCGTAGAGGGCCTTTGCTCTCTCGGTCTTGAGGTCCACGAAGTTTCTCACTGATGCGGGCTGTACCGGCTGTCCTCCGCCGTTGATGCAGCCTCCCGGGCATCCCATGATCTCTATGAAGTGGTAGTTCTTTCTTCCTGCTCTTATCTCATCGAGAAGATGTCTCGCGTTTGCAAGGCCGCTCGTCACTGCAACGTTTACCTCGAGGTCGCCCACCTTGTAGGTAGCTTCCTTGATCTCCTTGGTTCCTCTTACTTCTGTGAAGTCGAGGTTTGTGAGCTCCTGTCCTGTGAGTTTTTCGACTGCGGTACGAAGGGCTGCCTCCATAACGCCTCCTGTAGCTCCAAATATAGCGCCTGCGCCTGTGGATACTCCAAGTGGATCATCGAAGTTGCTGTCTGCGAGGTTTTTGAACTGGATTCCAGCTCTCTTTATCATCCTTGCAAGCTCTCTCGTCGTGATGGCTATGTCTATGTCATAAACTCCGGCTGCGGACTGGTTGTCTCTTCTTGCCTCGAATTTCTTTGCGGTGCAAGGCATTACGGATACCACCACTATGTCATGCGGATCGAGGTTGTTCTTCTCTGCGTACCAGGTCTTTACGACTGCTCCGAACATCTGCTGCGGTGACTTGCAGCTTGAGAGATTTGGTATGAAGTCATGGAAGTTGTGCTCGCAGAACTTGATCCAGCCCGGTGAACATGAGGTTATGAGCGGAAGCGGGCCTCCGTTTTGTATCCTGCTGATGAGCTCCTGTGATTCTTCTATTATGGTAAGGTCTGCGGC
>SAAM01000026.1 GCA_009929415.1 Clostridia bacterium
GAAGAATGGGGGGAGAAGTTGACTTCGCACGATGGCAATGAAGCTCCCCCAACAGAGTCCATCATAGGATGTCCAAGTCGTTTGGTCAAACAAATACCACGTCAACACATTCAAACGCGGACAAAAGGAGTTATACCATACCCTGTGCCAGTATCGAATGCTCCCTCACAGTAAAATGGCATCAAGACACCCGCTATCAGTGACGGGGCACATATTCTCCCAGATGGGTTGAATTACGTACAATCTTTCGAATATCAGTGAGTGATACATCAGGAAAATCATGCATAACCTGTAGTGCTATCACCCCAAGGCTGGTAGCCTCCTCAGGACCTGTCACAACCCTTTTCCCGGTCAAATCGGCAGTCATCTGGTTCAAATGGTCATTTCTGGCGCCACCACCGATGATATGTACTGTGTCATACGTTGTATTTGTGATTCGCTCCAGGTCATCCAATGCAGTCTTGTAACTGGTTGCCAATGAGTAATACGCCGAGGCGATAATCTCACCCAATGTGGACAGTCCGCAAAGGTTCCTGATAGCGGTGATCATGGAATCAGGGTGATACAAACTTTCATGATTCGGATCAAAACTCACCGCAGAACCTTGTTGCAAGGTCGGTTTCGACATATCCACAATTTCTTCCCAGCTATAGCTTCGATTATCGTTGAATTCCATTTCTCGCTTGATATTCTGCAGTATGTGCATACCACAGGAATTCTTTAGCAGTGTTATGGTATCAAACACTCCACCTTCATTGGAAAAACCTAATCTTTGGACGGAGTCATTGATAATTGCTTCAGGCAACTCTGTACCGATAAGTGACCAGGTCCCCGAGCTTATAAAAGCAAACTGTTCTGCAACAGAAGGAACACTTACCACCGCTGACGCTGTATCATGCGCAGGAACAGAAATCGCTTGCAAGCGAGGAATCTTATACGCAAGCGAGAGATCCTCGCGCAGCGTTCCCCGAACCAATCCATGTCGTACCATGGGAACAAACAAATCTCGATTGAGATGTACAGCCGCAAAAACATCATCTGAATAGCTACGATCCCGCATCGAAAGCAATTGTGTCGTACTTGCAATTGAAACTTCGCTATTCATCTCCCCGGTAAAAAGGTGATTCAACAAATCGGGAATCAGTAAAAGCTTTTTTGCCATTTCATAATACTCAGGCAGTGCGTTCTGAATACCCAAAAGCTGATACAGGCTGTTCATCGGCATATTTTGGATACCGGTAAGGGCGAATAAGGCATCCTGCGTTTCTTTCCCCGCCTTTGCCATTCCCTGAGAACCAAGCACATTACGATAACAGAGCGGGTTGGAGAGCAGTTCTCCTGATGTGCCCAAAAGACCAAAATCTATGCCCCATGTCGATATCCCGAACGAAGCAATATCGGGATAGGTGTCGCACGCAAGCTTCATGCCTTTGATCATCTCGTGAAAAATCGCAAGAATATCCCAATAGTCATATTGGATTCCCCGATATTCCTGATTAGGGACCTTGTGAATCAATTCCAAGGAAATCGTATCACCATCAAACGTACCCAATACCGTACGTACTGAAGAATTTCCACAATCGAATCCTAGATATCTTTTCACGTTCTTATGCATCACCCTACCCGCTTCTGATAAAAACTCTCAAGATAATTCATACTGGATATTTTGCAGCTCCTGTATGAAATGCAGTACACACCATTGCTGACAGCAGCCTATTTCCCTTGCCCATAATGATTGCGGGCAAAATCCTGCATCGCCCTCATATCGGGTTCGGAGATGATTTGAGGGTCTCCGATCAACTTTGCATAAATGTAAATCTGTGCTGATTTCTCAACTACATGACAAATCTTCAATGCAGAGGGAATATCCGCCCCTACGCAGATGGTACCATGATTAGGAACCATCACCGCATTCCGATCACCCAATCCTTTCACGACGTTGATGGCCAGCTCAGGAGTTCCAGGCAATGAATATTCACAATTTATCACCTTATCCCCGACTATCTGGACAAAGTCTTCGCTGATTCCGGGTATGTCTTGTCTAGTAACTGCAAAAGCACTCGAAAAAATCGGGTGTGTGTGAATGATGGCATTCACATCCTTGCGTGCATTCATGATGCCAATATGGAAATGGAACTCTATGGAAGGCTTGCGGTGTCCACTGACAATTTCATACTTGCTGTTCATGACCACAATGTCATCAATGGTAATGTCACAATACGGCATCCCACTCGGCTTGATGTAAATGAGGCCCGTTTCAACATCACGGACACTGATATTACCCCAGGTTCCTACAGTCAATCCTAAAGAAACCATTGTGTTGCCGGCATCCACCACCATCTGTCTATACGAATCCTTGATCATGTGAGAATCCATTCCCTACTCCTTAATGATATCATAATACCATTTTTATGATTTTTTTATACCACTCAAACATATTCTAAAGTCGTATTTAATCACTGTCAATGCGATATAATCTATAAACAATGATATTTTTTGCTAATTATTATTCTTTTTGTTTACTTTATACCATCTAATTCCATACGAATAGGCGGAATGTTCCATACCAGAGCAAGGGTTTCCCTATACCCAAAAGCACATCGAGGGCTGTCACTGCAACACAACGTTTCAGAGACAGCCCAAACACCCTTACAGCGCGAACTTCATCCTTTGTATCACATCATTCTGCAACTCTTCGTTCAAAGGAGTAAAGAATGCACTGTATCCAGAAATTCGGACCATCAGGTCGCGGTACTCTTCAGGATTCTTCTGTGCATCCTCCAGAGTCTTATCATCAAGCACATTGAATTGAATATGGTACTGATAATTTCTGAAGTGGGTTTTGACAAGAGCCAAAACTCGCTTTCGCCCTTCCTCACTGTTGAGGGTCTGACCAGAAAGACGCATGTTGAAAATCCCTCCCTTCTGGAACCAAATACTTGGCAGCTTTCCCTCGGAATTGATGGTGGCCGTCGGACCATTCAGCTCAGCACCATTGGAAGGAGATACCCCGTTGTTCAAAGGAAGACCGGCTTTCCTCCCGTTGGGCAGAGCCCCGACGGATTTCCCAAATGCAACATTTCCAGTAACTGAGCTCTGGCTCAAGGCAAAGGTGGCCGGAAGCGGACCTTTGCCATACCGTGAACTCTTGAAATCCTTCTGGTAGGTAGACCCCAGATACTCACCCAAGGCAACAACATACGCATCTACATAGTCATCGTCGTTTCCGAATTTCGGAGCCTTGGTCACCAGCAGCTGTCGAATTTCCTCCCCCGTGGGATCCGTCGCAGAATCTTCAAAATTCGTTGCAAGGGCATGCTTCAACTGCTCTTTAGAAAGAAGTTTCTTGTCAAAGACTGCATATTCGATCGCAGCGAGGGCATCGCCTGCAGTATTGACTCCAGCGGTAGGACCACCATCCGCTGTATATATGGCACCACCCTCAACCAAAGACTTGCCCCGCTCAATGCAATCATGCACCAAGGAGGACCTGAACGCATTCTGATCATGCAGAATATGCATTTCATCGCTGATGTGTTCCACTATGACTTGAAGTTCCATGAAATAGTGCAACTGCTTCTTGAAGGCTTCCATGATCTCGTTGGTACTTGCAAAGTCTGTAAGGTCCCCATCACCCGGCAATAAGGTAATACCTGTCTTTGGATCCTTTCCGTTGTTTAGGGTTATTTCCAAAACCTTGCCTACATTCAGCCAACTGCCCTTTGCGGCAAAATCCCATTTCCCCGGTACCGTCGATTCTATGCAACCAACAGGAGCCCACCCAAACTGATCTTCCTTCTTGACTCCCATATTATCCAGAATCCGCATGACACACAAATCGTTATACAGCGCAGGCTGCCCCCCCTTGTGTAATTCACTGACCTGTAGAGCCCGATCCATGAACACATCACTGGTCCCTTCAAACCATTTCAGGGAAACAGAAGGTTTAGGCAATTTCAGCTCGGCCGTAGCCTCCAGGACGAGATAGGACAAGTCATTCACCGCATCCTTTCCATCCTCGGTTTGTCCACCGATGGCGAGATTTTCAGCAAGATGATAGCCAGGGAAATATTCACTGTCGGGCCAGGAGCGCAATTTGTTGATTTCATTTGCTTTAATGAAAAAGGATTCAATCAACTCAAGGGCCTGCTCCTTGGTGATCACTCCACGCTCAATATCATGTTTATAATAGGGATACAAGTATTGGTCAAAACGTCCAAGGGAGATCGCATGGCCGTTTGTTTCAATTTGAAGTATGAGCTGGATAAACCAAACAGTCTGCACAGCCTCCCAGAACGTTTGAGCGGGTTCATACGGAACACGTGCACAGTTGGAAGCCATCGTCTGCAGTTCCCGTTTCCGTATAGGGTCCTTTTCCTGCAAGGCTTTGGTCGTGAGCAGGTGTGCATACCGATGCGCGAAATTCACCACTGCTTCATTTGCCTTGATCACCGCCTGCAGGAACCAATACTTTGTCACCGTTCCAGGTTCTGTCAAATCAAGAGCATCAAGATGCCGCTGTGCCTTCTCAATGACATACTTCAATCCATGCTTGAGCACCATCTCATGGTCGGGCAGTACATTCCCCAAACCTGCTGCAGCGCACCACGTATCATCAATTGCATTCATTTCCCAAGCTAGGCGTGCTTTCTGCGGCAGTTCCCTCCACACGTTTTCTATCAAGGTTTTACCTTTCCAGTACTCGATGGTTTCCAAAACCTTCTGCTTGGTCTCCGGGGTATAGGTGAAATTATCACAGGGACGTTCAAAAAAGTGATAGGGCTTGCCTTCGAATTCATCAAGAATCCAAGATACCGAATATTCCGGGAACACAGGAGCTGCTCGTACGCTGCTTGCTTGGTTGCCAACCAACAATTCACCGTCCCTTAAATATATACTCATGGTATCGAGAATCTCGTACAATGACTGAGCTCTCCGCTTTACAATAGGTTGGCCCTCGGTCCTTTTCATGGACTCTGTAAAAATAACCGCACGTTCCGGGCATATAGCCGGCGTCGTGTTTAATAGTTCTTCTCTCAGGGCTTGAATACGTGGATGCATGATATCCTCCTAATGAAATCGGTTTCATTCGATTGAAGCATATCACACACCCTGGGAGAATGCAAATAAAATGTTATCCTGTTGTAATTACTCGAGAAACAAGAGAAAAACACGAAAATTCTAACAGCTATGCTATGAAATCATACATACAATTATTTCAGCAATCTACCAAGGTTAGATATATCGTGTATCAATGCCTTCCGTTTCCAACAACGCTCGATATTCATCAGAGAGGTCCGTGTTCGTAATAATGTGATTGAATTGGGTTGTATCTGCAAAGAAACAGGGATGCACATTACCAAACTTGCTGGAATCAACAAGCAGAAAGGATTCCATGGTGGAAGCAAGAGCGTGTTTTTTCACCATGCACTCCCCCTGCCTGGCACAGGTAACACCCAATTTATGATGTACACCACCGGCAGACATAAACGCTTTCTTGGTTCTATTGCTCAATAAAACACTTGAGACAGTTGATTGCTCCAAAATTGTAGTTGTTCTATCGTACATGCCACCTGCAAGCACAACGGTGATATTCTTATGGCTGGATACAGCAAGAAAAATATTGATTGAATAGCAAATAACAGTATAGGGAAAATCAGTTGGCAGAAAATTGGCAAATAGTTCTGTAGTCGATCCTGCATCAATAAACAAAATGTCATTTGCTTCCACAAAGGTAGCGGCTAATTGGCCGATTGATTTCTTCTTATCCTTATTGAGATTCTCTGCAACATTGAGCATATAGTCTGACAAACTGTTGGTGACATCGTTGGCGTTGTAGACTACCCCGCCGTGCAGGATTTTAACAATCCCTTGCTGAGCAAGCATATCGATATCTCTCCGGGCGGTCATGATCGATACCCCAAGCTGCTGAGAAATATCAGTAATCCTCATGGACTTTTCAACCTGCAACATGTTCTTCAAGTATAAAAGACGCTTTTCTTTGCTACTCATATGAGCCACTATAGTCGCTGACCAGAGAAAAGTAAATGACAAGAATCAGGTGCATGCTCAGTGAATCACCCACCGGAGGGCCGAGTATAGTCTTCTATTGCAAGGGAATTCTTCTTGACAGCAATGAATAAGGCTCATAAGATTACCATACAGATTTGAAATCGATTTCAAAGGAACATAGCATTGTCAAAATATACAATTTCAGAAATTGCAAAACTTTGTAACACATCCCCGGCTACCGTTTCCAGGGTTCTTAACCACCCAACCTTGGTGGCGGAACCCTTGCGGGCCCATATTGAAGATAAGATGAAGGCTGTGGGGTATAAACCCAATCCATTCGCTTCCCGGCTGAGTTCCAATTCACGTTGGGGACTCGCCTTGTTTGTGTTTGACATCCTCAATCCCTTCTTTGCCCTGATTGTTCGAACCATCAGCCATTTGGCGATGGAGCAAGGAATCCCGCTAACAGTGTGTGATACAGAAAATAATCAGGAAAAGGAACATATCTATCTCGAATATGTCCTTGACAATAAAATTGGTGGAATCATCTTTAGTGAAGGCATTTCAATTCCTGTAATCGAACAGGCGCAAAAGTATACAAAGACGGTGCTTATCGATCGGCATATGCAAGAAGGGGTGGTTTCAGAAGTCAGCAGTGATAACTTTGCCGGGGGAAAAAATGCTACTGAATACCTGATCCAACTCAACCATCGTGCAATTGGATTCATCAACGGACCGGATGATTGGCCTTCCGCTGAAGATCGGTTTGCCGGATATCGAGCTGCTTTGGAGAAACATCATATCCCGTATCGGCCGGAATTGGTGTATCAAGGTGATTTCCAATTTGATTCAGGCAGTTCCGCACTGGAGTATTTCCTTACGCTCCCCCAGTGGCCGACAGCAATCTTCAGTGCCAATGACCAAATGGCATTCGGAGTCCTGAGCAAGGCAAGAAGCATGAATATCTCGATTCCCGAGGATATATCCCTTATCGGATTCGACGATATACCTTTTTACAGCTTATACAACACCAAGCTCACAACGGTCCAGCAGGATATAAAAAGCCTGTGTGCACGTGCGTTTGAAACCCTGATGAAAGACATCAATGAAGAGTTGACTGAAAAACAGAAAATCGTCATCCCAACCAAACTGAAAGTCGGGGAAACATGCAGGAAACTCATAGGTTCAAACAATGATAGGAGCTGGTCCTGACGCCTCATGACCAATGGAGTGCTTGAAAAGCATCGCACCGGAGGGTTTGCATGAATATATTTGAGATTGAAAGATATGCGACGGAGGATGGGCCCGGAATCAGGACCGTCGTCTTTCTTAAAGGATGCAATCTTCGATGCCTTTGGTGCCAAAATCCTGAGTCTCATCTATCAAAACCCCAGATAATGTACTATCAGAAGCAATGTGCAGGCTGTGAACGCTGTATCCAGGCATGCCCTACGGGATCAGTACTTCGTACTACTGATTTCGGGTACATTACAAACCATGAAACCTGTATTGCATGCGGAGCTTGTGTTGATGCATGTTTCTATGGAGCCAGGAAGATAATCGGCAGGCAGAGTACAGTCGAACAAATCCTCTTTGAAGTCCTCAAGGATAAACCCTACTTCCTTGAAAGCGGGGGAGGCGTCACATTTTCCGGAGGAGAACCATTGCTGCAGGCCCAGGAACTGGCTCGATTGGCCTTTCTGTTGAAAGAGCAAGGCATTCATACTGCAATAGAAACGGCCGGGCATGTGCCTTGGGAAACCATTGAACAGGTGCTGCCTGTTATTGATTTGTTCTACTACGATTTCAAGCACATAGATTCAGACCAACACCAACACTTCACGGCAGTTCCCAATGCACTCATCCTTTCCAATATGCAAAAACTCAGCCGCTTGGATGTTCCCCTGATTGTACGCATCCCCGTCATCCCTGGAGTAAATGACTCGGCAGCCGTTATTTCCAGAATGTTTGATTTCCTCATAAACGAAACACAAGTCAAGCAGGTGGAGCTTCTTATGTACCATCGACTGGGTTTGGCCAAGTACCAAGGCCTGGGTATGCACTATGGGATGGGAGATGCACAAAATCTCAGCAAGGATTACGGTCAGAGATTTGCCGACATAGGCACAAGCAAGGGGCTGCAGGTTTCTGTTGGAGCAAAATAAGGATTACTTTGCATGAAAGGGTTGGCTCTTTCCGAGCATTTTTTCAAAACTCATATCCAAGCAGCGTTTCAAGAGCAATTTCCCACGCTGTACACTCAATTGGCATTCGGATTGGCCGGTTCCGGTTCCGAATGTTTCGGCTATGACGACGACCTTTCAGTCGATCATGACTGGGGGCCACGGCTTTGTATTTGGGTGGATGAGGCTTTGTTTGTACAGGATGGAAAAACCCTACAACATCGGTACCAACAACTACTGAAGTCGTACTCCCATCAAGGAAGATCCCTCAACGTAGATACACAAGCCCCCCGCGATGGAGTTCTCTCGATACAACGATTCTACTCCTATTATGTAGGACTATCCGAGATGCCCTCATCGTGGAAACAATGGCTGGTGCTCAGTGATGAATCTCTTTCACAATGCACAAACGGAAGGGTATTTTCCGATCCGAAAGGCCTTTTCACCCAGTATCGAGAGACGCTCCTTTCCTATTACCCCGATGATGTTTGGTTCAAGAAAATCGGGGCTGCCTGCATCCGTATATCCCAATATGGACAGTATAATTACCCAAGGGCCATGAAACGCAACGATATACTGGCTGCCGGGCACTGCGTATCAGCCTTTTGCAGTGAGGTCGTTGCACTCGCGTGCTTGTTGAAGCGAACGTATAAGCCATTTTACAAATGGCAATATAGAAAACTTGGGGAGTTGGAAGATTTCGGTACCTTGCTACACGAAAAACTCCTCGTGTTGGTCTCACTCTCCACTACGTTGAACGAAGCCCGTTCTTCCCTGATTGAGGAAATTGTTGCAATTTTACGCAATCAGTTGCTGAAACTGGAAAAGTTTAAAGAATTGCAGGGAAGTGCTGCCGCGTTGAACCATAGCAATTTCCTGCAAGAGTATGGGTTCATGGTGAATTCCATGATCCAAAACCAACAACTTCGAGAACTAACCGGGTATATACCGTAAAGAAGGAGTTACTATGCAAAAGCAGGTGATTGAAGCAATACTCGAACTCGAAACTCGCATGTTCATGCAAATCAGAACAAGCGGAACGGCGGATTGTCGTGAAAACATTTCAGCATTCACCCTGCACAGGAAGGCACAATTTTCTGCATGGTCGCTTGCTACATGCCAAAGCTACTTAAAGGACTTACAGAAATCGGAACAAAGGGGTATCAATCTACTCACGATCAAGTATGCAAGGATGGAGAATCTGATACCACCCTACTCTGAGAATCCTCATATAGGCTGGATTGTGGATATATTTACTGAATGGCAGCAAGAAATGCAGAATGCCTTTCCAAAGTCTCTCCGTGAAAGTAGACCCATCCACGATTTTCGTATCTATTTGCAAAGCGAATTGGAAACATATTCCGATGCTACCATCGCACTGCTCGTACAGGATATTGCACATTCACGAGAAAACAACCGAAACATGTCGTTCGTACTATACCAAAACCTTGCAAAGCTTGCCGGTTTCGATTCCATACAAACCATGGAGCAGATGTTGGTGGACAACAAGGTATAGGCATACACGGTACAGCACAAGGACGTATCAACACCAATATGGTATGATTAGAACATTTTTTTGGTTTATTCATATAATTATTCGATTAAGATAATTTTTTACCTTGACAGGTGGGTTAATCATGATATGATTTGAACATCGATGAAATCGATTTCAGTACTAGCTTTGTGTAAGATCTTCATACAAACAGTATGAAGAGGTAGTTCCAAAAGGAGGAAATATGTCCAAAAAGCTAAGTATCCTGGTTCTCGTTGTTCTACTGGTGCTTCCGTCCCTGGTTGTGTTTGCAGCCGGCCAAGAAGAAGCAAAATCATCAAATCTCATGGTGATTATTACTCCTGACAAGGACAACACGTTCTTCACGGCAGAAGCTGATGCCGCAAAAGCAAAGGCAGAAGAGTTGGGGTATGAGACCCTCTTGGCTGTCCACGGTGATGATCCGAAGCAAGAAGGTGATATTATTGATACTGCGATTTCCAGAAAAGCAGTCGCAATCATCATTGATATTGCAAATGCCGATGCATCTCCGAATAATTTGAAGAGAGCCACAGACGCAGGAATCCCGGTATTCTGCATGGACCGTGAAATCAATGCAACAGGAATCGCAAAAGCCCAGTTGATTTCAAACAATTTCCAAGGCGCGAAACTTGGTGCCGAGTATTTTGTTCAACTGATGGGTGAGAAGGGCCAGTACGTAGAGCTCGTCGGCAAAGAGTCTGATACGAATGCCGGTGTTCGCTCAAAAGGCTTCCACAATATCATCGACCAATACCCTGACATGAAGATGGCTTCCCGCCAAACTGCAAACTGGAGCCAGACAGAAGCCTATTCGGTCATCGAATCAGTATTGCAGGCAAATCCTGAAGTCAAGGGCATCATCTGCGGCAATGACACCATGGCGTTGGGTTCCCAAGCTGCAATCGAAGCTGCAGGAAGAAAGGATATTATCGTAATCGGTTTCGATGGAAACGATGATGTTCTGGATTCCATTATGGCTGGTAAAATCGATGGAACCTCCATGCAGCCGAATGCCAAGAATGCACATATGGCAGTTGAACTTGCTGATAAGTACATCAAGACCGGATCTACCGGTTTGACCGAAGAGAAGATTTTGAATGACTGCTTCCTGATTACTCCCGAGAATGCCAACCAATGGAGAGGCTTTACAAAGATCGAGTAAATTCATCTTTGCTGTTCTCACTTGTTTGCAGGGAAGCCTCCCTTGCATGAGAGGCTTCCATATCTTATGTAATTCTTGAGCTGGAGAGATAATCGTATGACACCTTTACGGAATAGATTGCAACAAATTCTCATACTGCTGACCCTTTTTGCCTTCCTCTATAGTGGATGTACCATCAAGAAACTGGAAGAGGTCGACAAAGAACAAAGTACCGACGATTATTCCACTTGGACAAAAAGCGGCAATGCGTTCGACCCTGTTGAATATGTGGATTCTATCTGGGAAGCAACCTTCATTCCGGCTTATCTGGAGGAATCGTTTGAAATCGCTCCGGTTTTGTCCTTATTGATGAGTGACCAGACTGAAGCGAGACAGAAATATGGACTTACCCTTGATTCAGGAGAGAAAATGCCTGTTTATAAGGTAAGAGGAAACGCAAAGGTATTGGAGTACGACGACAGTTCAAGAAACGGAAAATTGATTCTTGATCTTTGCCCGTATGACGGCCAAGCAGACATCGCTTTGCAAATAGGGCCGGTAATCAAAGACACGGCACTTCGAGATTCTGTATCGTTCATTAGTTTTACAAACGTAGGGAACCAACTGCATTTTGCAAACCTTGCAGATGAGCTCAACAATCGAATGAAGCTCAAGGTAATTGAACCGCTGGATCTTCAAACAATTGAAGGAAAACTCATTTGTTTCTACGGCGCAATCAAGGTAAATGAAGATCAAACATTGGATACATTGCAAGTTACTCCGGTAAAAATCGAAGTAACGTCCGGAGACGGAGGCAACAATGGGGAATGAAACCTCTCAAAACGATCGCATTGTCATGGAGGCCAGGAAGATCACCAAGATTTTCCCCGGAACCAGAGCGCTGCAGGAAGTTGACTTCTCTGTCTACGGAGGCAAGATCAATGTTCTTGTCGGAGAGAATGGAGCAGGGAAATCAACATTGATGAAAATTCTTGCAGGCATAGAGCAGCCAACCTCAGGCGAGATCTACCTGTATAATGGCTCCGTTACCCCTTCACGGGTCTCTTTCGCAAACACACGTGATGCGGCTCGGAAAGGAATCGGGATTGTACATCAAGAATTGAATTTATTTTCCGACCTCACGGTATCAGAGAATATTTTCATGAATAAGGAAATCAAGCGCTACAAGTCATTGTATATACACCATGAACAGCAGAATGAGAAATCGAAAGAAATTCTGCATAAGCTCGGCCAAGACATCGATCCGAACACGTTGATTCGCAATTTACGGCTCGGACAACAGCAAATTGTTGAAATTGCCAAGACAATGGTTGATGAGCCAAAAATATTGATAATGGATGAACCGACCTCATCACTCAGTGTACAAGAAGTCGAAGTCCTTTTCTCGGTCATACAGGAATTAAAAGAAGAAGGAGTGGGGATTATCTACATTTCCCACCGGATGGAAGAAATCAAAAGAATCGGTGACTATATCACCATCCTTCGGGATTCTCGCCTGGTTGAAACCTGCTCGATGAATGAAATCTGTATGAACGATATTGTGAGGAAAATGGTTGGCCGGGATCCTCAGAAATTTTTCAGCGGGCAAACCCATACTGCCGGTGAAGAGGTGTTAAGCGTAAAGCACATGACCTTGCCGAGATTTGGCGGTGGATTCACCTTGGACAAGGTCTCTTTTTCCGTGCGTAAAGGTGAAATTCTTGGCATCTATGGACTCATGGGCGCGGGAAGAACGGAATTGCTTGAGAGCATGATGGGGGTTGTAGAGAAAGCCGAAGGAGAAGTTTGGCTTGAAGGCAAGTCGCTGCATGGAATGCAACCAAAAGACCGTATTGCGCATGGGTTGGTGCTCATTCCAGAAGAACGGCAGAGAGAAGGTTTGTTTCTCAACTTGGCTGTTGATCAGAATCTTACGATGGCCTGTATGCATCGGTATGCGAAAGCATTGAAAATCCATGAGAAGAAGGAACGGGAACTTGTGTTGCAAATGATTCGAGAAATGAGAATCAAAGTGGCTTCCCCCCAGATTTCGATCAACGCACTGAGTGGGGGAAACCAGCAGAAAGTAGTAATCGGGAAATGCCTGCTCACACAACCAAAAGTTCTACTCATGGATGAACCTACACGGGGAATCGACGTAGGGGCAAAATCCGAAGTGTTTGAAATCATGAACACCATGGCAAACAACAAGTTCGGCATCGTTTTTGTCTCATCGGAATTGGAGGAAATACTTTCGATGTCCGATCGCATTATCGTTCTTTCCAAAGGTAAGATAACCGGAGAATTCCTACGGTCGGAAGCAACGGAAGAGGTCTTGCGAAGAGCATCAGAAATCGGGCATGGCATTACAGCAGCTACCAAAACCACGGAGGTTGAGAAGGCGTATGGCAATTGAATCAGCGAGAAAAAATTCTGCAAAAATCTCATTAGGAATGGTAGTGCTCAAATCACGGACATTGATTGCCTTTCTCGCAGTCTTGATCGTGTTCTCAGCCATAGCACCAAATTTCCTATCCATTCCAAATCTTATTGCGATGGCAAAGCACTCAGCGATATGGGCTATTCTTGCAATAGGCATGTCCTATGTAATTATTGGCGGAGGCATTGACCTATCGATAGGATCAATCGCAGGGCTGTGTGGAATGCTTGCCGGTGGATTGATAAATGAAGGGTTGAAACTCCCAATATTCGGCATCGTCATATATTTCCATACTCCTTTTCTCATACTCATCATTCTCTTGATTGGTGTCATATTGGGAGTGCTCACTGGCCTGATGATTACAAAACTGCATGTAGCCCCATTCATTGCCACCCTTGGCATGATGTATATGGCCAGAGGATTCGCCATGCTTCGAAGTGGAGGTAAAACATTTGCAAACCTCGTAGGAAATCCAGAACTCGGCAATACAGGGTTTCCCATTCTCGGTGCAGGAAAATTTCTGGGCATCCCATTGGTAATCTGGATGGCAATCATCATTGCGGTCATCGCTACGTATGTCGCAAAGAAGACCCCATTAGGCAGGCATGTATACGCAGTAGGAGGAAACGAATCTGCTGCAGTTCTATCGGGCATCAGAGTCGAGCGTATCAAAATTGCAACCTATATGTTTTCTGGTTTTACTGCTGCTCTGGTGGGTCTGATTCTTGCTTCACAACTGGTAGCCAGCCACCCCGCTACCGGGGAGTCTTATGAGATGACAGCGATAGCTGCAGTAGTCCTAGGCGGGACATCCCTTTCCGGAGGTCGAGGCACCGTGTTCGGATCGATCATCGGTGCCCTGATCCTTGGGGTTCTGAATGATGGTCTGGTAATGATCGGCGTTTCATCTTTCTGGCAGACTGCAATCAAGGGCATGGTGGTTGTGCTGGCGGTAATTATCGACCAGTATCAACTCAAGAAGCAGAATGAAGCAGCGCTTAAAGCGCAGCTTACCGTTGCAGCATAGAAAAAATACGGTATCCCTTCCTACCTTCCGGGCAGTAACTCTGCCCGGTTTTTTTGTACCATTTCAGCATATTCCGGTAGTAAAATCAGAACTGGTTTCTTGCCCTGATTGTCACTAGGCGCTCCCAGGCATATAGTATGCATATGCGTACTCCTTACCGTCTGACAAACAACGATATACCAGCAGTGCTGAGCTACATTGCCGGAGAGAGAGAAGTCAATCTTTTCATCGAAGGAGATATAGAATCCTATGGCTTGGAGGGTGACATTGTAACCATGTACTCCTTCGGTGAAGCGTGGGACTAC
>SAAM01000278.1 GCA_009929415.1 Clostridia bacterium
CTGCACAACCTTCTCATGCAGAGCCCTCTTCCGGGAAAGGTAGTGCTTGGCTGGGACCCGGCATTTCGTACCGGATGCAAGATAGCGGTAGTAGACGATACGGGAAGGCTACTGGATACGGCTACGGTATATCCTACAAAGCCGCAGGAAAAGGTAGCTGAGACAAAAAAGACCATACTCTCAATGATAGACAGACACAGCGTGGATGTGATAGCGATAGGGAACGGTACGGCTTCAAGAGAGTCTGAAAAGATAGTCGCAGACATAATAAAAGACAGCAGCCGTGACGTGAAATACATCATAGTGAGCGAGGCGGGAGCCTCCGTGTATTCTGCCTCAAAGCTTGGAACTGAGGAGTTCCCTGATCTCAATGTATCCATCAGGGGCGCGGTATCCATCGCAAGAAGGGTAATAGACCCTCTGGCAGAACTGGTCAAGATAGATCCGGAGCATATCGGAGTCGGTCAGTATCAGCATGATGTAAATCAGGGCAGGCTCAAGGATACCCTTGGAGCAGTTGTAGAGTCGAGCGTCAACAGCGTAGGAGTAGACCTCAACACTGCCTCTGTGGCACTGCTTTCATATGTATCAGGGATAAGCGCTTCAATAGCAAGGAATATAATAGAGTACAGGGAAGATGCAGGAAGGTTCAAAACGAGGAAGGAGCTGCTAAAAGTAAAGCGCCTTGGAAACAGCGCCTTTGAGCAGTGCGCAGGATTCCTGAGGATAAAGGATGCACCGGAAGTGCTTGACAATACTGCGGTTCACCCAGAGAGCTATGATAAGGCAAGGCAGCTGATGAAGGAGCTGGGCATAACGAGTCAGGAAATCATGAGTTCTTCAAAAGATGCCATAGAAAAGCTTGAATCAGCGGCAAACCGGGAGATGGCTCAGAAACTTGACGTCGGACTGCCTACGCTCAGAGATATAATCTCAGAGCTCAAGAAGCCGGGAAGAGACATAAGGGAATCTGTGAGCCCTGTAATACTCAAGTCAGATGTACTTGACATAGATGACCTTTCCATAGGCACGCAGCTTCAGGGCACAGTCAGGAATGTGGTCGACTTTGGAGCCTTCGTGGATATCGGGCTCAAGAATGACGGTCTTGTACATGTTTCAGAGCTCAGCAACAGCTATGTAAAAGATCCTATGTCAGTAGTTTCGGTAGGAGACATAGTCGATGTCAGAGTCATAGGAATAGACAGAGAAAGAAACAAGGTAAAGCTTTCCATGAAGAAACAGAAATAACGATACAAAAAAATACACCCTGCATTTCAGATGTCAATTTATTCTGAAACAGGGTGTATTTTCAATATAAAATATGAAATCATGAATGATTAGATATCTTGAATATATTCAGCCTGGAAATTCTTTGTGCGGTGAAGGATCGCATTTACTCTGTCTATTATCATGTGGAGAGCTACGGTGTTGTTGCCTCCCTTTGGTACGATTATGTCGGCATGCTTCTTCGTTGGTTGTATGAATTCGTCATGCATTGGCTTTACCGTGGTAAGGTACTGAGTTATGACAGAATCGAGAGAACGTCCTCTCTCCTTTACATCTCTTGTAAGCCTTCTTATGAATCTTATATCATCGTCAGCCTCTACGAAAATCTTTATGTCCATGAGGTCCGCCAGGTTTCTGTCTTCAAATATCAGGAGCCCTTCGACGATTATTATAGGAGACGGATTGACCCTTACAGTCTCCTCGAGTCTCGTATGGGTGACGAACGAATATTCAGGCCTGTCCACGGGAAGTCCCTGCTTGAGAGTGCTCAGGTGCTTTACCATCAGGTCTGTCTCAAAGGCCATCGGGTGGTCGTAATTCAGCTGCACTCTTTCTTCAAAGCTTATATCCTTATTATCCCTGTAGTAAAAATCGTGGGAAAGTATTATCGAGTTCAATATAGAATCTTTCAGGTTGTTCGCAAGAGTGGTCTTTCCGGAACCGGAGCCTCCTGCAACTCCTATGACAAAGGGGGTATTGTACATTCTTTGTGTTATGACCAGGGGCCATAATCTCCTTTCAGTTGGATTATTGAAAAAAATTATAACACAATAATCAAGCTATGTCATTAATCCGCGGTAAATTCCTGTCAGAATTTCTCGTATATACAGATCCTTGTCCAGCATATCGCTTTTTCTTGCAATTTCTGCCGCAAGCCGGTTGTCATAAGGGACGCGCACGAACGAGATAGTCAGTGGCGCAGGCGTTCTCGAATCGAACTCTCCTTCTATAACAAGATATGATGCAGTGGTTCCATCAAAAGGCTGGCCTACGCTCCCGAGGTTATAAATCTGCCTTCCCCTCAGCTGGCTTATCGCATTTGCATATTTTATGCTGAAGTCAGTAAAGTTTATGCCAAGAAGCTCATGATATTCCTTGTACTTTCTCAGGAAATAGTCATCATCGAATACTACATGGTAGGTATGGTGGATATCCCCGTATATCGATATATCAGACATATCAGGATATCTGTAGCATCCGGGAACATCGTTGAACATGAACATCTCAAGAAGCGTGTTGAGATCTGAAAACTTGAAAACTCTCCTGTATACATTGAAGGGATGAGCATGGAATATCCTTATAAGGCGCCCGCTCATATAGAGCTCTATTCCGTAATCGAGGGATTTAAAGTAGTCAAGGTGCTTTTCATCAAGCTGCCTCCTGTAAAACCGGATAGGATCTTCATCTATTCCTGAATTAAGAAGAAAATCTTCCCAGTTGCCGAGTATGGAGACATTGCATTTTTCCATTGAAAGGTCCACCACCTCTTTGGGGCTTGGGCCTTTTCCTATGAGGTCTCCAAGATTATATATGAGGTCTATGTTATTGTTGTCGATATGTCTCAGCACTGCTTCAAA
>SAAM01000279.1 GCA_009929415.1 Clostridia bacterium
TGGTACAAGGAGCAAGATTGATCTCAAGGCTCCCATAATACTTCCGGCTATGGCAAAGCTCAACTGGAAGGACTATTTTGCAGGAGCGGCGATGGCAGGAGTGCTTGTTGTCATTGGAGAGGATGTCGCAGGCAAGGACAAGAATCTTGTGATTGAAAATGGAAGAGTGGTCTCAGCGCCTCTCATAGAGGAGATGGTAAATTCTTTCAGAGAGTATTACAGGGGATTTGGAGATATAATCCTGCAGGCCAACTATGACGATGAGCATCTGGGCGTGCTTGATTATGCCGTTTCGGAGCTTGGAGTAAAGTCGGTTGAGCTTAAATTCGGTCAGGCGGCCAAGGGGATACAGGGCCTTAGCAGAGTTAAGACAATAGAAGATGCACTCGCGCTTCAGCAGAAGGATTACATAGTGCATCCCGACCCTTCTGATCCTGCAGTTGCTTCTGACTATGAAAAAGGACTCGTTCCATATTTTGAAAAGGCGGGGAAACTCCCAATATGGAATGAAGAAATCCTGGCTTCAAGGATTGCACAGCTGCGCAGGCTCGGAGCGGAGAGAATACTGTTTAAGACGGGGCCGTTTGACACTGAGGACATCATAAGGATACTAAAGATAGCATCTGCAAACGATATAGATCTCGTGACTGTAGATACTGCCGGCGGTGGATCTGGAAACAGCCCGGTAAAGATGATGAATGAGTGGGGAATCCCTGCCGTTTATCAGGAGAGCATATTGTATGATATCCTTAAGAAGATGGAGAGTCGCCATTACAGGCTTCCTGCTGTGGCAATAGCGGGCGGATTTGCGATGGAGGACCATGTATTCAAGGGACTTGCGCTTGGCGCTCCGTATGTAAGGATGGTGGGAATCGGGCGTGCTGCCATGGCGGCTGCACTTTCAGGAAAGAAAGTCGGAGAGCTGATTGAAGCAGGCACTCTACCTAAGGAATATCAGAGATTTGGAAATACGAAGGAAGAAATATTTGGAGATCTGCCGCTGCTGAGAAAAATCTACGGAGATAGAGCAGATGAAATATCGACTGGGGCGGTTGGCCTGTTTTCATATATAAACAGGATTTCTGACGGACTCAGACAGCTGATGGCACTCAACAGAAAGTTTGCGCTCGAATATATAGACAGGGCTGACATAATCCCTATGACAGATCTGGCGGCAAGGATATCAGGGATAGACGATCCTAAAAAAGCGGCAGAAAAAGCGATAGATATGTTTGTATAGGACATTTTGCGGACACGAAAGATATTGACAGATTTGCATATAATGTGGTACTTTAAAATCGGTTAGCTAAAACTAACCGATTATTTTTTACTGACATTTTGTAAATATTGTATTAAAATATAAGTTAGAAGTGGAGGATTGATTTTATGAAAAAAAGGATACTGATGATAGCTCTGGCAGCTGTACTGGGGCTCACGGCATGCAGCAGTGAGACGGCAGGAGTTCAGGCTGACGGCGAGGACGATAAGTTTAAAATTGTTTCCACTGTTTTTCCAGGGTATGATTTTGCAAGAAACATTGCCGGTGAAAATGCCGATGTGTCGCTTCTTCTCCCGCCGGGTACAGAGAGCCACTCATATGAGCCATCGCCTCAGGACATAATAAAGATCCAAAGCGCGGACCTGTTCATATATGTCGGAGGAGAGTCTGAGGACTGGGTAAAGAGGATACTTGAATCTTCGGATACCGAGGTGAGGACGCTCAGGATGATGGATACTGTAGAGGTATATGAGGAGGAAATCATAGAGGGCATGCAGCATGATGAGGATGACCACGAAGGTGAAGATGCGGATCATGAAGTTGATGATGACCATGGGGCGTATGACGAGCACGTATGGACGTCTCCTGTAAATGCCATAAAGATAAGCCAGTCCATATCGGATGCGCTTTCTGAGGCAGACCCTGAGAATGCTGAGGAGTATGCAAAGAACAACGAAGCCTATGCAGCAAAGCTGAAAGTTCTTCATGAGGATTTTGTCGAGTTTTTTGGCACTGTGGACAACAGGCTGCTTATTTTCGGGGACAGGTTCCCGCTCAGGTATTTTGTCGAGGAATACGGCCTGGATTACTATGCGGCTTTTCCTGGATGCGGATCTGAAAACGAGCCGAGCGCGGCGACTATTGCATTTCTTATAGACAAGGTAAAGGAAGAAAACATAAAGACGGTATTTCATATAGAATTTTCAAATCACAGGATATCTGACAGCATAGCAGAGGCAACGGGCAGCAGCGATGTGCTTTTTCACACCTGCCACAATGTTTCTAAGGAAGAAATGGATGCGGGAGAGGATTATATATCTCTGATGAGTCAGAATCTTGAAAGGCTGAAAGGGGCAATGGACTAATGGCGTTAATAGACTGCAGGGACATCAGCCTTTCGTATGAGAACAATCTAGTTATTTCAGGCCTTTCCTTTGAAGTCAGGCAGGGCGACTATATCTGCATCGCCGGCGAGAATGGATCTGGAAAGAGTACTTTGCTAAAGGCTATGCTTTCACTCAAGGACCTTTCGGAAGGAGAGATCGTCTTTGGAGACGGACTGAACAGGAATGAGGTCGGATATCTTCCTCAGCAGACCGAAATCCAGAAGGACTTTCCTGCGAGCGTTTGGGAGATAGTTCTGTCCGGATGCCTCAATTCGAGGGGCCTCAAGCCTTTCTACTCAAAGCAGGACAGGGAAAAGGCGAAAAGGAACATAGAAAAGCTCGGAATAGAGCATCTGATAAAGGCTCCCTACAATGAGCTTTCGGGCGGCCAGCAGCAGAGGGTGCTTCTTGCAAGGGCGCTTTGCGCGACAAAGAAGATACTGCTCCTTGATGAGCCG
>SAAM01000280.1 GCA_009929415.1 Clostridia bacterium
GGTATGCATATTCAGATAAAAGTCCATTGAATTAGTCATTCATGTCTTGTTTAAAACTTAACAAAATTGAAGTTAAAATCTAATTATCAAAAAAACTTCTTTATGATGTACTCTTTGGAGTTTGTTTAAGACATTAAATCTACAAAATCACTGTAATCAGTGTCTTAAAAATTATTCTTTCTAATTCAAAGCTCATAGTTGAGTTAAATAATTTGTAACTACTCAGATACCCTGACGGCAATTAGTTGAGAAAACCGAGAGAAAAAGTGTTATCAAAGAGATTCACGAGAGCTGGGAACGGGTTTACCCCATTCTTTCTGACGGTGTCAATGATCGAGAATATCGTGCAGAAATTGGACCCGTCTTCAGTGGATCGGAAGGTCCCGGCAACTTTCATTTTCAGCTTGCTCATCCTGAAGGATCGCTCGGTAACGTTATTGGAAAACGGAACCCGGAAGTCAGTGAAGAATCTCATCACATCATCTTTGAGGGTACGCAACCGCTCAAGGAGACTCAGGATTTTATCTTCTTCGGTTTGCCCCGTTTCCTTACTTTCGGGTTGCTGTACGGGTTTCGAGAGAGTCCTCTCTCAAGTATTCGATCATACCAGTGAGAGTACTCGTTCACCAGTTCTTCAGGAGCGAAAGAAAGGTCTTGCCCCTCCATCTTCCGCTTCGCATCAAGCATCTCATTCAACAGCATCTGAAGTGACCGTGTACACTGTTGTTTCCTGTTCTGAATAACACCTTCAAGCTCCCTGTCGATATGAGCACCACAGACTGCATGGGTTACGTCACTGACTCTTGTCGGTAATACGGTCCCCAACAGTCATGAGAAGCGATGCCCCTGAATCCCTTCGCTATACCTCCGGCCAGGATTCCCGCTATCCCTCGTTTCTCATGAGAATGAATGAGTGAAATCTCTTTGCTGGATGCAGTATAACCCCAGTGTACTTTTCCCTTCACTCTGATTCCTGTCTCGTCATAGTGGACGACATCGGAGGCAAGAACCCTCTTTTAGGTCAGGAATGAACCACTAGCTCCTTTGAGCACAAGTCTGCAAGGATGTTGCACACAGTGCCGTCACTGATGAATATGCCGGCGACTCCAGCAAGAAGCTCGCTGATACGGGAAGTACTGACCATCCCGAATGAGGAGAGCGCTGCTGCCAGAGCTTTCAGATGATTACCGTACTGCTGCGGGGCACTCACTGTGTCAGGAAACTGCCCGCTGAGCATCATACCGGTTTTGGGGCACAGTCTTTCGATTCTGTCGTACCGGCTCTGTTCGTTTACGATAAGGATATCAACGACATGACGGGATTCAGCTATTTTGTTCTCACACTTCAGGGACTGAGGACATCCGATACAATCAGAAGGAAGACAGTGATGAATGATATCGTCAATATCCTTCAGTTTCATTGTTGATCCTTAATGACCCTTCTGAGCCCCGCTGGACTTCTTGGAACCACCCTTTGCACCTTTGTTGATGGATGATCGCTTGGGCTTGTTGCTAGCGGTATGATGTTTTTGAGGTGACACAGTAACAACTTTATTAGGTTGCACAGTAACCAGTCGTTTAGGTCTCACGGTAAGCAAGTTTTTAGATGACTCAAGTAGTCATTACCCACGACCTAAAAAAGTCATTGACATTAGCAGGCTTGTTGAAGAAATCTGAACTTGAGGGTTTACTGCTATTCAAGCTGTCTTTGTTGTTCTTCTCCTCAAGCTCTGTGATACAGGCATCCTTGGCAACGATGACATCCTTGAGCTCTTTGATGGTTTCGATGAGCTGTCGGTTTTGTATGGCTTGTTCTTTGTTCTCTTCCAGGAGTTGGGTGACCTGATCAGAAAGCGTAGCAACCCGAGAAACAAGAGTTTCTATGAGAGTATACGAGTCTTTCCCCTTGTCTTTCTGATATCCTGGATTACTCTTTGATGGCACGTAATCCCTTTCTCCAATAAGAAATACAATATCATAAAGAGCATAAAAAAGCAACACTATTTCTATTTATTCACAGGAAATAACCAAGTTGCCGATGTCCTGGAAAGGTTGCCAATCAGATGATTTTAATCGGGTTCTTGCTGGCATCGTTTAGGGTATCTAAGTACTTACTAATTTGCATCATTAAAAAAATTACATTTAATACCCCTAAAAGCCAAGTTCATTCACTCCTGGATACGTAATCAATATCGCCCTATTCCTGCCATAATACACAAACACACTCCCTGCAGCTACTGCATGTGCGTGCCCATCCTGAATTACTTTCTTTATGTCTTCAATGCTTCCTGCTCCACCACAGGCAATAACTGGGATTGAAACTGATTCAACTACACTCTTTACAAGATTGAGATCATATCCATTCATCATTCCATCTCTATCGATGGAATTGAGCAGTATTTCTCCAACACCAAGTGACTCTACTTTTCTTGCAACTGACGCTGGAGTGTCCTTGGTATTTTTAGTTCCACATTGAATCCAACAAGAAGATTTGCTTAGGAGATTGGACTTCACATCAATCGAAGCTACAATACTCTGGCTTCCTGCATATGCTACAGCATCCTCAATCAGTCTCGGGTTGTTAAAAATTGCAGTGTTGAAGATTACTTTTTCATATCCTATTGCAAACAATCGCTTTACATCATCCAAGGTTTGAATCCCACCGCCATAACTCAAAGGCATGAAAGCTTCAGTAGCTATGTCTCCAAGCAGCTCCCAAGCAATTTCTGAATTCCTTTTTGTCACAGAAATTCCAAGGATACATAGCTCATCAACACCTTTGTTGTTGAAAATCTTTACAGCATTGATAGGATCACCAATATATCTAGGTTTCTTG
>SAAM01000281.1 GCA_009929415.1 Clostridia bacterium
AAAGCGCCCTGTCAGTTTCGTGCACGTGAAAATATCTCATCGCCTTCGTCCCTCCAGGAATATAATCGGCGATATTCCCGATGCAGGAACCATCACCGGTGAGAGGAAGATTCTGCCGGGTGCAACCCTGTTCAATAATTGAGATAAGTTGGCTGTCTGTGTAAAAAGGTATATGGGAAAGGATATCGGTTTTCTATCCCAGTAATTGTAAATCTCACCATATCAAGTGTTAAGTACTTCTTACCTACCAGCTGTTCAATGGGATTATAACCAGTTTTCATAGGAAAAATGGTAAATTCTTTGAATCCTTCTCTTGACTTGGACTATACTAATCACTATCAGCAAAAGTATATCGTCAAAAGGAAGGTGGATATGTCGAAGAAATTGTCACGTCGGTACGAGGAGCAGGCGCAAGAAATACGTCAGAGACTTGGAGCAAGACCTTATAGTATTGGTCTTGACTTAGGGGTGGGCTCAATTGGCATAGCCGTAGCTGCTTATGACTTAAAAAACAAACAACCTTCAGATTTGGTATTTGTTTCTTCAAGGATATTCACTCCTTCTATCGGAGCTTCAGAACGGAGGCAAAAACGGGGCCAGCGTAATTCTCTCAGACACCGGGCGAATCGTCTTAAATTTTTATGGAAACTATTAGCTGAAAAAGACCTTATGCTTCCATATTCGGAGCAGGATGTGCCTGATCCAGCGAGACTCCGGTTTGAAGACGCTGTAGTAAGAGCAAACCCATATGCACTTCGTCTTAAGGGGTTGAATGAGCAGTTGACACTGTCGGAGCTGGGATATGCCCTGTATCATATTGCCAATCACAGGGGATCTTCTTCTGTTCGTACGTTTCTTGATGAAGAGAAAAGCCCCGATGACAAGAAACTTGAAGAACAGCAAGCGATGACCGAGCAGCTGGCCGAGGAGAAGGGCTTTTCTACGTTCATTGAAGTTCTAGCAGAGTTCAATGCGAATGGTTTGGTCGGATACCGCAATAGCGAATCATTGAAGGGTAAGGGTGTACCTGTTCCCACTCGGGATATCATCAGCAATGAAATTGACATATTGCTAAGAACCCAAAAACAATTCTATCCACACGTTCTTTCGGATGATTATTGTGAGCGTATAGTGTCCGCCATGCTGTATGAAAATGAGAAGATTGTTCCTGAGGCAGGGAATTGTCCATACTTCCCTGATGAAAAGAAACTGCCGCGATGTCATTTCCTCAACGAAGAGCGACGTTTGTGGGAGGCCATTAACAATGCCAGAATCAAAATGCCAATGCAAGAAGGCGTTGCAAAACGGTATCAGTCAGAATCCTTTTCTGATGAGCAACGTCATATTCTCTTTCATATAGCAAGATCCGGCACCGATATTACCCCGAAGCTTGTGCAGAAAGAGTTCCCAACGTTGAAAACGAGCATCATTGTCCTGCAAGGGAAGGAGAAAGCCATCCAAAAAATTACTGGATTCCGATTTAGGAAGCTTGAAGAGAAACCATTTTGGAAAAGGCTCAACGAAGAGCAAAAGGATGACTTTTTTAGTGCTTGGACAAATACTCCCGATGATAAACGGCTCTCTAATTACTTGATGGAGAACCTTCTTCTCTCAGAAGCTGAGGTAGTTGATGCGTTGAAAACTGTGTCTCTGATTGGCGATTACGGCCCGATTGGAAAAACTGCCACACAATTGCTTATGAAGCATCTTGAGGATGGGTTGACCTATACCGAGGCGATTGAAAAAGGCTTGGAAGATGGTGAATTGCAAGAGCTTTCAGCATGGCAAGAGCATGCTCTGCTTCCGTATTACGGCCAAATACTGACAGGTTCAACACAGGCCTTGATGGGGAAATATTGGCATTCTGCATTTAAGGAGAAACGTGATAACGAGGGGTTCTTCAAGCCTAATACGAATTCCGAAGAAGAGAAATATGGGCGGATAGCTAATCCGGTAGTGCATCAGACGCTCAATGAACTGCGTAAGCTCCTGAATGAGCTGATCACGATACTTGGCGATAAGCCAAAGGAAATCACTGTTGAGTTGGCAAGAGAGTTGAAGGTTGGAGCGGACAAGCGTGAAGATATTATCAAGCAACAGGCGAAGCAAGAGAAGGAAGCAGCTCGAGCCTTTTCAGAGTATTGTGAGCCTAACAATCTCGATAAGCGATACATTGAGCGGTTTCGGCTATTGGAAGATCAGGCGTTTGTTTGTCCATACTGCCTTGGCCATATCTCTGTTGCTGATATCGCAGAAAATAGGGTAGATGTGGATCACATTTTCCCTCGAGATGATACTGCTGATAACTCCTATGGCAATAAGGTTGTTGCACACCGTCATTGCAACGATATAAAGGGAAAGAGAACGCCCTATGCTGCTTTTTCCAATACATCTGCATGGGGTCCGATCATGCACTATCTTGACGAGACTCCAGGCATGTGGAAGAAGCGGCGGAAATTTGAAACGACTGAGGAAGAATATGCAAAGTACATTCAATCAAAGGGTTTTGTTTCTCGATTTGGATCGGACAATAGCTATATAGCTAAAGCAGCTTTGGAATATCTGAGATGTTTGTTTGATTCAAAAAACTGTTCGGCAGTCGGATCTCTGAAAGGTATGGAAACGAGTATTCTCCGTAAAGCATGGAATCTTCAAGGAATTGATGACTACTTAGGCAGTCGGCACTGGTCCAAGAATGATGAAGCTTCTCCGACTTCGAGGAAGAATCGTGCTGACAATCGCCATCATGGACTGGATGCAATTGTTGCCCTTTATTGTTCTCGTTCATTGGTGCAAATGATCAACACAATGTCGGAGCAGGGCA
>SAAM01000282.1 GCA_009929415.1 Clostridia bacterium
ATGTTGGGCGATGCCATTCCATTTCTGTTTAATTGGCTCAACATGGAGCGGGATGGAAAGCTGCAATCTATAGCGTTTTTTTACAACAATCTGGAAGATGATTGGTCGAATAAGAAATATCAACGAAGATACAAGTTTTACAATTTGTACGGATTGATCATACTTGATCAACAACAGGACAACTATTGTATTGATGATTACCGTTACGGTATTGGTGAGCAAGGCGACAAACGCGAGTTGGTCCGCTTGCAATAACAACTGATAGGAAATACCGAAGAAATACTGTGCAAACGCACTGAGAGCAAGAATGGCTACTAAAGATCCTGTATAGGAAAAGGAATGTGATGAGTCAATCAACAAAGGATAGAGAAAAAACAGAACAAGAGAGTAAAGAATAAGAATTCCACCTATCCTTTTAAAAAACCTATTGGAGGAGATAATAATACGGCTGATTTCTTCAGTGTCTTTCTTTGCAAGAGGAAAGTACAATGCCGCCTGGACTACTGCTCCTACGCCTAATTCCAGGAAGGTGATTATGGATATGAATTGGGTTATGGAAGCAACCAAGCCATTTACTTCCGACCCAAATGATGCGATATAGGCACGAGGAAGAATGATTCCACATACAACAGTAATCAGTTGATGAATAAGAGAGCTTGACGTATTAAGAATCAGTTTCTGTTTTCTTGTCATAGGGCTGCCAAATCAATCCAACTGCCAAGTAGCATATCATAAGAGCCGGGCTCAAATTTTTCTAAACCTGAAAAATGGAAGAAAGTCAGTTCTCCAAAAAGTATGCTTCCTGAAGCATCGATATAAAAATCCACTCGTACATGTGGAATATCTTTTGAAAGGTTCCGTGCCAACCGAAGCATTTCATCCCATTGCTGCGGCTTAGGCAGATCATAGCTGCTCGTAGCATAATGCTGCTTGACAGGTTGACGATTCCAATCAACATCAAAGAAATCAAACTTAGTGTCGACTCCCCTATCTGAAGCAACAAATGCAAATTGGGGCACTCCATGAAAACAAAAGATCTTGTAATCCTTTGGACTCCTTCCATCTTCTGTTTGTATCATTGATTCACAAATAATTCGAGGCTTGATGTGTTTATAAGGCCATTCTCGAAGACCCCAAAAATAGCGTTTCTGTAACCACGCATTCATTTTCTGCTTGGTTAATTCAGGAGAAAGCTGGTTTCTCTCCTTGCATAATATGACATCACCAGAAGTATGTGTTGGTTTGAGGACAAACGTTTCTGGAAGAGAGGAAAAAACTACTTCTTCTGCTGTGTTATAGACTCCCAGCAACGGGATTAAGTATTGTTCTCCGATTGTATCCTTCACAAACTGCCGAACTTCATATTTGTCGACCAAGGAAGGATAGAGAGGATTATGGTCATTGAGCTTCAACCACTGCAGTTTCTCATTGAATGTTGTCGGATTTTTCAGGTTAAGGGGCGTTCCCATTTTCAACCTATACAGCCAAGACAGATATAATCGATCGGGAATAATTCGGGCTAGTTTCCTCTCCAGAAGGTATTCTCCAACGATATGAGGATTCTTCAGCCCTTTCCGAATTTTATATGCAATGCTACTCATCGATTTCTTTACCCATACTGACTACATCATGGATGAAGGCTTCCCAAGATGCAAATACTACTTGAGGATCTACTTCATGGCGAATCTTTCTAGCTTCTGTACCGAGTGCCTCTGCATAAAGAGGGTCCTTTACCATTGAACGCATTGATCCAACTAATGCTCCCTCATCCCCGACTGGAACCAATAGCCCATTCACTCCGTGTCTGATAAGCATGGCTGAACCTCCACAAGGACAATCGGTGGAGATTACAGGAAGCCCTAACGCCATTGCCTCCATAAGAGCGTTGGATACTCCTTCATAGTCTGATGAAAGCACAAAGAGGGCTGCTTGCTCTAATACCTTTTCAATGTCATTTCTGACACCCTTCAGGTAAATTCGAGTTTGCAATCCTAATGAATCAATCAACTGCTGCAATGAGTTTCTCAATTCTCCTTCACCATATATCTCCAGGGTATGTTCAGGAAACTCTGATGCAATTTGTGCAAACGAGCGAATAAGCAACGCATGATTCTTCTGAGGGAATAACTTCCCTACGGTTACAATACGTGCATCACGAGACCCAATGGCCCTCTCTTTAAGGAAAGTTGGATGTATTGGGTTAGGAATTATTATATCTTTACTAGCATAGTGGCCGGTGAAAAACTGTTTGGCATCAGGGGTCTGAAACACGATGCCATCGGCTCGTTTGATCAATCTCATGATTGCGAACCTTTGCAGCCAAGAGGAATAGTCAACATTGGGATCATTTCTGAATGAAATTATTACAGGTACAGAGATTTGAGGCTTCAAGTACAGTACTCTCAAAATTTCCCGCTCAAGAAAGGTTATAATTACAGAAGGTTGATATGTCTGAATTATTTGTTTTAACCGAATATTTCGCTTCAGATTCTTTGTAAGCTTGTTCGCTTGTATGTCTTCTGCTGCTAAGTCCAACGACAGAAGTGTAATGTTCGGACTTAAAGGATACTTGCCTTCTCCGACGGTTGTTGTCAAAAGAATAACTTGGTACTGTTCCGAAAAATGGTTGGAAAGCGTGGTGATGACCCGTTGGGCACCACCTTTCGAAATATTTGAAATGTAGAATAACAAAGTTTTCATGTTGTTCGTTTTTTGCTCTTTAGGCAAAAAGAAAGTTCCTCACTTTATTTCGGCTCATAACCCAAACGTGCTTCATTCGAAGTTTTGAAGCTATTGTAGAATGAACGAAAAGCTTGAAT
>SAAM01000283.1 GCA_009929415.1 Clostridia bacterium
ATGTTGGGCGATGCCATTCCATTTCTGTTTAATTGGCTCAACATGGAGCGGGATGGAAAGCTGCAATCTATAGCGTTTTTTTACAACAATCTGGAAGATAATTGGACGAATAAGAAATATCATCGAAGATACAAGTTTTACAATTTGTACGGATTTTTCGTACTTGATCAACAACAGGACAACTATTGTATTTATGATTACCGTTACGGTATTGGTGAGCAAGGCGACAAAAGCGAGTTGGTCCGCCTGTAATAACAGCTGATAAGAAATACCGAAGAAATACTGCGCAAACGCACTGAGTGCAAGAATGGCTACTAAAGATCCTGTATAGAAAAAGGAATGTGTTGTGTCAATCAACATAGGGTAGAGAAAAAACAGTACGAGAGAGTAAAGGATAAGAATCCCACCTATCTTTTTAAAAAACCTATTGGAGGAGATAATAATGCGGCTGATCTCCTCAGTCTCTTTCTTAGCAAGTGGAAAGTATAATGCAGCTTGGACTACTGCTCCTACGCCTAATTCCAGGAAGGTAATTATGGATATGAATTGGGTGATGGAAGCAACCAAGCCATTTACTTCCGACCCAAATGATGCGATATAGGCACGAGGAAGAATGATTCCACATACAACAGTAATCAATTGATGAATAAGTGAGCTTGCTGTATTTAGAATAAGTTTCTGTTTTCTTGTCATAAGGCTGCCAAATCAATCCAACTACCCAGTAGGGTATCATAGGAGTCAGGCTCAAATTTTTCTAAACCTGAGAAATGGAAAAATGTCAGTTCTCCAAAAAATATGCGTCCTGCAACGTCGATATAAAAATCCACTCGTACATGTGGGATACCTTGTGAGAGTTTCCTAGCTAATTGAAGCATTTCATCCCATTGCAAAGGTTTTGGTAAATCATAATTGCTCGTAGAGTAATGCTGTTTGACAGGTTGACGATTCCAATCAACATCAAAGAAATCAAACTTAGTGTCGACTCCCCTATCTGACGCAACAAAGGCAAATTTGGGCACTCCATGAAAACAAAAAATCTTGTAATCCTTTGGACTCCTTCCATCTTCAGTTTGTATCATTGATTCACAAATAATACGTGGATTAATATGTTTATAAGGCCATTCTCGAAGACCCCAAAAATAGCGTTTCTGTAACCACATATTCATCTTCTGCTTGGTTAATTCAGGAGAAAGCAGATCTTTATCTTTGCATAATATGACATCACCAGAAGTGTGGGTTGGCTTGAGAACGAATGTTCCAGGAAGAGTGGAGAATTCAATCTCATCTACTGTATTATAGACTCCCAGCAACGGAATCAAGTATTGTTCTCCAATTGTATCCTTCACAAACTGCCGAACTTCATACTTGTCGACCAAGGAAGGATAGAGAAGATTATGGTCATGGAGCTTCAACCACTGAAGTTTCTCATTGAATGTTGTCGGATTTTTCAAGTTAAGGGACATTCCCATCTTTAACCTATACAGCCAAGACAGATATAATCGATCGGGAATAATTCTGGCTAGTTTCCTCTCCAGCAGGTATTCTCCAACGATATGAGGATTCTTCAACCCTTTCCGAATTTTATATGCAATGCTACTCATCGATTTCTTTACCCATACTGACTACATCATGAATGAAGGATTCCCAAGATGCAAATACCACTTGGGGATCTACTTCCTGGCGAATCTTTCTAGCTTCTGTACCAAGTGCTTCAGCATAAACAGGGTCATTTACCATTGAACGCATTGATTCAACTAATGCTCTCTCATCCCCAACTGGAACCAATAATCCATTTACTCCGTGTCTGATAAGCATGGCTGAGCCTCCGCAAGGACAATCGGTGGAGATCACAGGAAGCCCTAAAGCCATTGCCTCCATGAGAGCGTTGGAGACACCCTCATAGTCCGAGGAGAGCACAAAGAGAGCTGCTTGCTCCAATACTTTCTCGATATCATTTCTGACACCCTTAAGGAAAATTCTTGATTGCAATCCAAAGGAATCAATCAATTGTTGCAATGAATTCTTCAGTTCTCCTTCACCGTATATCTCTAGGGTATTTTCAGGAAATTCTGATGCAATATGTGCAAACGAGCGAATGAGCAGTGCATGATTCTTCTGAGGGAATAACTTCCCTACGGTTACAATACGTGCATCACGAGACCCAATGGCCCTCTCTTTAAGGAAAGTTGGATGTATAGGGTTAGGAATTATTGTGTCCTTACTAGAATAATGACCAGTAAAAAACTGTTTGGCGTCAGGAGTCTGAAATACGATGCCGTCGGCTCGTTTGATCAATCTCATGATAGCGAACCGTTGCAGCCAAGAGGAATAGTCAACATTGGGATCATTTCTGAATGAAATTATTACAGGTACGGAGAGCTGAGGTTTCAAGTACAGTACCCTCAAGATTTCCCGCTCAAGAAAGGTAATAATTACAGAAGGTTGATACCTTTGTATTATTTGTTTGAACCGTATATTTCGCTTACGATTCTTTGTAAGCTTGTTCGCTTTTATGTCTTCTGCAGCAAAATCCAACGATAGATGAGTAATATTCGGATTCAGAGGATATGTTCCTTCTCCGACGGTAGTTGTTACAAGAATAACGTGATATTTTTCAGAAAAATGATTTGAAAGCGTGGTGATGACCCGTTGGGCACCACCTTTCGAAATATTGGAAATGTAGAATAGTAAAGTTTCCATGTTGTTCTCTTTTGCTCTCTAGTAGTCTGTAACACTAAAATATATACTTTTAATGATACTTGCAGTATCCTCTGAATTGGAGAACAATAAAGGAGAATACTGCCATGCCATATGCAAA
>SAAM01000284.1 GCA_009929415.1 Clostridia bacterium
AATTGAGATTCGATCTTGTAAATAGCAGAGATCTGCTTAAGTGCATCCTGTGCAAGGGTACCTTTGGATTTTTCCTTTCCAAGGGACTTGACTAGGTTGTAGAATCGTCTCCTGCTGGAAAAACCAGTTTTGGAGGCTTATTGGTCATGGGTGGAGACAAGTATTGTCACAGTACCTCCAAAACAGAAGATTGGACAAGCTTTGCAATATCCGCTGAATCAGAAGACTGGACTTATGAACTATCTTATGGACGGTCACTGTCAGATCTCCAACAATACAGCCGAAAACAGTATTCGTCCATTTACTGTTGGACGCAAAAATTGGTTATTCTCTGGAAGCCCCAAAGGTGCAGCGTCTAGCGCCGCTGTATATAGTATCGTGGAGACCGCGAAAGCTAATGGATTGAACCCCCACAAGTATTTGCAGAAGCTACTTGAAGAACTGCCTCAGATGAAAGAATCTGGCACAACCGATCTTGAACTGGTCATGCCATGGAATGATAAAATACGAAAAACTTGCTCATAATGAGCGTAACGCGCGGCCGAGAGGCCGCTTTCTTTTTCTCTAATCAATCCATCAATTGAGTTCTCATCAATAATTTTCTTAAGATAGTATTCTAAATTCAATAAATCACCTCATAACCTCGTCATGCTAACTTATAAACTCATTCCATTCAGTAAATCCCTCAGCTTTTTAAGTTCCTCAGTACTTAAGGTTACGCCCTTACCCATTTTCTCATGTTCCGGCGCCCAATCCCTGATGTCATATTTAGGTTCTCTGTCATTCCAGCTGATTAAATTCAGTTCCTTTGACCAGCCTTTATTGTTTTCTGAAAGAGTACCTACGGTTTCTTTGATTTCATATTTAATATCTGCCATGTAAATCATTCCTTTCATTAGTCAGTAGGTCCATTGACTACTTTCATAAATCATTTCATTTAGCTCATCTCGAATGCTCTTCCAGTTTGGAAGAAACTCATCCATGTACGCTTTAAACCTATCATTATGGTGTCTCTCAAGTAGATGGACCATTTCGTGAACTATGATGTATTCTAAGCATCTTGGATTTTTCTTGGCTAATTCAAGGTTAATCCATATCCGTTTATCCTGTTCATTGCAGGTTCCCCACTTTGTTTTCATGAGTTTGACACCCCATTCATTAACAGTTACACCGATTGTATCTTCCCATTTTTCTATATACTCAGGTATCAGACGCTTTAGCTCCTCTCGATACCACTGACTTACAATCCGCTCACGTTTTTCTTTTGTATGCCCCGGTCTCACATAAAGGTCCATATACTTCTTATTTCGCAGTTCCACTCGCTGTTTTTCACTGGATTCAATGACATTGAGTAGATACCTTGTTCCCATAAAGTAGTGGCTTTCTCCTGACAAAAACTCTCTAACAGATTGACGTTCCTGGGTATCAAACTCTTTTCGCTGTTTCTTAATCCAAGAAAGCTTGGATATAGCAAAGAGTCTTATAGCCTCTTCATCCATATTCTCAGGAGCTGCAAGCCTCACTCTACCAGCCGGCGGATGAACTGAGAGATGAACATTCTTAATATTTTTCTTTATAACTTCAATTTCTATATCATTGATTACGATGTTATTCATTCTAGTATTCACCTTGATTCTTCACAATTTCAAAGATCTTATCAAGCTTTTCATCATCTTCAACATATCCTCCAACGATATACTTGACCTTCCGCTCTTTGATTTTACTACCTCTCCATCCATCTGGTCGGTTGTATGTTAGATCTTCATCGATAGCTAAAACCAAACTTTCATCTTGATCCAAGTTGTCATATAGAGCTCTTTTTGCTCCGGAGTTAATCGTCTTAGGATAGCTTTCCGACTTTCCAGGATCCTTGGCTCTCTTAGCCAGCTCAACGATTTTCGCAAGGTATTCCTGATAATTAACTACCTGCTCTTTTCGTAGCTTTATAATTTCATCTAAAAGAACTGACATTTTTTCATAATACTTAGGGTTGGTTGGCGTTTCATCAATGATGAGTTTTCTTACGTTATTCTCAATGGTTTCTGCTGCAGCTTCCTTATCTTTCTTAATGCCTTCTGGCAGTGAGTCTACTGCGTCTTCACCTTTCTCTACAATAAGGTCAATCAATGACATGTCATCAAAGGCAGAAATCTTCTCGCTGTCTTTTGCTGAAATATAAGAGTCTATGAGATGTCTCATACCGCCCTCATAGGCTTTAAGATCAATATAATCACCAGCAGCATGCATAACTTCATGTCGAACATTATCGTAGTATTTTGTTAAACGAACAATCTCATCCGCTTCCTGTTTTGAATAGCCTGCATCTTCCATTTCATTGGCAAGACCTGCGTAGGCTCTTATGAAAGCTACAACATGTTTATAGAGAGCCAATCTCTTCTGTTCATTTTCCTTTACAGCCTCTTTGTCAAGTGTGTCCTTGGCTACAAAATATCTGATGTATGCCAGTGTATCTTTTGGTGGTGCCACAGGTTCACACAGTGCTTCCAAACTTTCTAATGCCGTGTCCAACTTTTCTCTGGCTTTGTCCAATCGATTCGTCAATAGTCCTTCAATGTCTTCTTTCTCATATCCATCAAAGGCTTCTGAAGTATAATCTCCAACAGACTTTTCAAGACTCTTAAAGAGATCCTTGTAATCCACGATATAGCCGTACTCTTTATCATCTCCATCAAGTCGATTAACACGACAAATAGCCTGGAAAAGTCCATGATCCTGCATGCTCTTATCAATGTAGAGATAGGTTGCAGGTGGTGCATCAAAGCC
>SAAM01000285.1 GCA_009929415.1 Clostridia bacterium
CCCAATCCCACCTTGGTACCACCTGCTCTCTGCTCGGAATCCTCGCTTACGGTAGTATGCTGTGAGCCACTGAGCGTACTCTTCGGCGAACACGAGAGGGAAAATCATCTGGGTCGCCCCGCAGTTGGTGTACCTGACTAGTGCCTTGTCAATACCATACACAACCCTTTTCAGGTGTTTCTCCTGCCAATAGGTCAGACCGTCAAAAGACCCGTCTGCCTTTTTCACAGCTTCAGCGCGTTCCTCAATTTCGGTGGTGCGCTCGCGGAGCCTGTCCGGTGTTATCACGTTAACCCCACTGCACTGTAAAAGACCCGAAAATACCAGGGCCGTACCACTTATGGGAACGCACGACAGTATACCCAGCACTCGTCAGCTCATCTAGTACAGGTTCCAAGATAGCGCACAGATTCCTGAGCATGTCCTCCTCGTTATATGGGAAAACTGCCATGGGGTTATCAGGGGTACTCGCCTTTCTCATCAGGGAGTCAACCCAAAAGAACTTTTCATTACTGTAGGTCTTAGCCTGATTAGTGATTTCCTCGTTGATGATACTCCGCACATTATTGAGGACTTCGTTGTAGGATGCTTTGCCGTTTAGTTCATTGATTCTCTTGGCCTCTTTTGCGGGTAGTATCTTGACGTTCCCCACCCCAGACCATGTAGGTGCCTTATTACTTGAGTAGACGCTCTTCAAAAAATTTCTCATTTGTTTTCCTTTCTCTGTTTCTAGTATATGCTCCCGCCTCCCCTGTGTCAACACCCATTGCAGGAAAAGTTTAGTTAAGATTTGGAATGAATCAGGGTACAAAAATACCCATGAACCTTAGCTTTGGAGAGCTTTTGTCAGGTTCATGGGTATTTCTCTCTATATGCTAGAGAGCTTGGGTACGTTTCGCAATGCTGTACAGTACAAGTGTAGCACCCTCTCTAGCTGGTGTCAACCTGTTTGTAGAGGAAATTAGTCAACTACCCTGCTCCTTAGTTCCATGATACGTGGTACCCATACCTAAAGCAACCACCGACAGACGTGGTACCTGATTCTACCCAGTACCCCTCTTCCCGTAATGACTTGACGATTGGTTCCATAATAACGTCGTAGTTGTACTGCTTCAGAAGCTCACCATCAATACGGACAAGTTCGTTCACAAAGGCACGCATTGACTTGCCTCCCTCTAAAGCCTTCTGGATAATCTCTTCCCTAATCTTGTGTGACAGTTCAGAACGGACCGCGCCGAGGTCTTTATCGCGCTTCTCTTCTGCGATAGTCCTCTGCTTCTCTGCCGGAGGAAAAAGCTTCTCTTTATTTTCTTCAAAAGAGGACTTTAGGTAAGAGTTTTCTTCCTTTAGGATTTTGATAGTCCGCTCAAGGTCTTTGATGGTCTGCTCGTGGGCTTTGATGGTCTCCGCATCCTTCAAGACGCTTACAGGTACCTTAGTGGTGCTCCATAGATTTTTCATTTTTGTTTTCCTTTCGTTACCTTTAGTCTACATACCCTCGGAATTGGTGTCAACACCTAAATAATATTTTTTCTAGAGGTTTTTTCAAATTTTAAGTAAGATGTCCTGCACAGAAGAGCACACAAAAAACCAGGCACCCACTTACGAACTCTATGTTCTGTGGATGCCTGGTCTAGTGCGATTCAGCGATTAGGAGGCGCTGATACAAGTATACCCCGTCTGCGAGCGCCTTGTCAACACCAATAAAAAGGACCCAGAACCGTACCTTTCAGTACAGCCTGGGCCAGCTAAGAGCGTCTACGGGTTATAGCGCTATCCCGTACCGCAATACCAGTATAGCACATCTATTAGTTAGATAGTACCAACTCTCCTGGGTTTCCTACCGTAAGTAGACCTCGCTTAAAGTCTTCGTGTGCTTCTCGGTATGGTGCAAGAATCATATCCTGAATCTCTTTGTCAGTCTTTGATTTGAAAAAGTTTTCCAAGCTCGAAGCAAAGATGCTACGAATCGCTGAGATTTGTGATTGGTCCATGTGAGTATCCCTCATTTCTGTTATTTTTACTTTTGATGTTGTTACAAGTGTAACACAACCACCTGGACTTGTCTAGTCTTCGCGTGCCATGTGCGCCCTGTCAAGCTTGCGTACAATACTGTTCAGGTTATTACTCAGCTTACGAACCTTTCTCTCTACCTCAGTAGGGTTTTCAGGGAACTCAGGGTAAGAGTTCATAATAAAATAAAGCGGATAGCTATCAAACTCCACCAAGAGTTCAATATTCGCCTCGTACAAAGCCGAACCACGGAGCACCTGCCAAGAGTGCTTATCACGGTCGTAAGGCTCCAGGGAGTAACCCCCGTTTTCACACCGCTCTTTAATAATCCAAGAGTCAGCAGGGGAAATCTCACCACCCATATACCCAAAACGCCACGAACCATCCCCAGCGTCGTCAAGACGAGTCAACTCAGGGCTGATAACAACGCCCTCATGGTTGACAAGAACAACAGTCGGGTATGCGCTCATTAGGACTCCTCAGTGAAAAACTGCTCAGTAGGGTTACCTGTAGCACGGGTCACAGGCTTCGGGGTTGATAATTTCTGACCGGACGGGTGGTTAATCTGAGCCAAATCTCGTGAGTGCGCTCGCAGTACCTCATCCAACTCGTCGAGGACACGGGTCTGCATACCCACAAAATTCATAACGTCTACATAGAAGTCCTCAGTACGTTCAGGCTTATCCAAAAACAAGGACAAGCGTTTGGCATGTTCTACCAGACCAGGTGCGTCAATCTGCTGTCGAACGTTCTCGGTGTGCGGGAGAG
>SAAM01000286.1 GCA_009929415.1 Clostridia bacterium
AGAGACAGCGCAGTATTTACTATAAATGACATAATCGGAAAATTTGATGGCCTTCTTGAGCTTCCTTCAAGCTCTGTGCCTGAGGAATTTGTAGTCCCTGACGTCATTGCAGGCTTTTCTGCAAAGTTTCCGGGCATCAGGTTCAAGATCTACCACCTGGACTCTCAGGACGTGCTCGAATCAATATCGGACAACAAATATACCATGGGATTCGTAGGTTCAAAGCCAGGAAGCGAATTCGACTATGTAAAGGTGTTCGAGGACAAAATGGTCCTCATAGGTCCAAAGAAGGATGGGGCCTGCAGAGCCAGCCTTAAATTTGAAGAAGTGCTCGACCTTCCTCTTATAATGAGAGAAGAAGGTTCTGGCAGCGGAAAGATATTTTCAAAGGAGCTCGCAGCGCACGGAAGAACCATCTCGAGCCTGAATACCGTAGTAATAACGGAGAGCTTTAACGTAGCAAGGAGCCTTGTATCAAAAGGGGTAGGCTATGCCTTCATTCCGGCCAGCTCTACGCAGTGCATATCCGAAGACAGCAATATCTGCATATACGACATTTCAGATTTTGACACACAGCGAAATTTCTATTTCGTCGTTCATAAAAAAGCAGTATTTACTCCGATAGAATCAAAATTCATAGACTTCATAACCGAAACTTACAGATAATTTTAACTCTCGATGCAAAATCACGACCCGGATAATATCTTCCAGGTCGTGATTTTGCTTTTTATGTTATACTACTCAAATTCTTACTACAGTCTGAACTTTCTTATATCATCCTTAAGTCTCTCGATATCCTTGAGCCATGACTCTATGTCTTCCTCGTGCTCAAGCTCCTCATTAAGGATGGTCACTGCCATCTGATATGTCGAATAGTCTTTGCCGTTTGTCATCTCTGCAATCTGCTGATAACGTGATATAGCACATCTCTCTCCATTGAGGTTCTGCTTAAGTATCTCTTCGATGTAAGGGTCTGTCGGTGCCTCATATGCACATCCTGCATGCTTGAGCCAGTCCTTTGGATCTATTATCGGAGTCCCTCCAAGCTGAATTATCCTGTCTACCACCATTACTGCATGATTGAGCTCCTGATCTGCATGTAAAAGAAGCTCCGGCTCCACCTCAGAGCGCATAGGTCCTTCCATGAGCCTTGCACCTATCCAGTACTGGTAATAAGCAAGCCATTCCTCAGCAAGTGCTGAATTTAATACCTCCAGAAGCTTTTCAACATCCAGATTAGCGATTTGTACTGCTCTTGATCCCATATCAAATCCTCCTTATAAATAATTGAATTAAAATAAGATAACTCACAATATTTATATAACCACATGATTCACAGATTAAACATATGCTGAATGAAATCTGCAAATCAATGAGGACTATATCAGTTAAGCATTTTCAGTTATGACCTGTTTGCTGCTATATTCTTTATCTGATGCTTTCTTTTGCTCTTGTTTATCATTACCCAGATCGGACTTGCTATGAATATCGAAGAGTATACTCCTACAGATATTCCGGCAATCAGAGGAAGGGTAAATTCCCTTATTGACTCAACCCCCATGATATAAAGGGCTATTATAGCAAGAAGTGTAGTCAGGGATGTATTTATCGACCTTGATATGGTCTGATTTATTGAAAGATCTGCGACTTCTTCATGTGAATCCCTTTTTGCGCCCGCCATATTCTCTCTTATCCTGTCAAATACAACTATAGTGTCGTTTATCGAATATCCCACTACAGTAAGCATAGCCGCAACAAATGGGCTGTTGAGAGGTATCTGGAATATAGAGTATATAGAAAGCACTACGAGCACGTCATGAATAAGCGCTATGATAGCCGCTATTCCAAAATCAAGCTGGAACCTGAAGGAGATGTACACAAGCATGGCAAGCGTTGCAATTATTACCGAAACGAAGGCCTTTGTCTTAATTTCTTTTCCTATTGAAGGTCCAAACTGCTCAGATTTCATCAGGTCCTTCTGAGTCAGGTCATATTTCGAGGCAAACTCTCCAAAAAGCTCCGTCCTCTTCTCATTATTGAGATCCGCCGTAGTCTTGAGCTGTATTCCGTCTCTTTCCTCACCAATATAGTTTATCTGCATTCCCGGATCGAAGCTGTCAGTTATCCGCCTTATTTCTTCGGTGGAAACATACTTTTCCATATTTATCTCTATTAGTGTACCGCCCGTAAAATCTATTCCGTAGTTAAATCCCCTGAATCCCGCAAGCGCCATTCCAAGAAGAATTATCACAAGTGAAATGCTGAAATACATCCTGTAATTTCCTGTTACCTTTAAATCCTTTTTCAATTTCATCTCTAACCCTCCTGAACGCCAAACAGCTTTTTGTCTCTGATAGAAAATCCGTTAACCATATTCCTGAGAATAAGCTTTGTGACAACAAGCGCAGTAAACATGGAAGCTATTATACCTATCATGAGAGTTATCGCAAATCCCTTTATCTGACCTGTCCCAAAATAGTAGAGTACTATGCCTGCGATGAAGGTAGTTATCTGAGAATCCAGGATAGTGGACATTGCCTTTTTAAATCCAGAATCAATAGCGACTCTTACGGATTTCCCATCCCGTATTTCTTCCTTTATACGCTCAAATATGATTACATTGGCATCTACTGCCATTCCGACAGACAATATCAGCGCCGCGATTCCCGGAAGAGTCAGCGTTACTCCGATGAGCTGGTATATATATGCTACGATTACCATGTATCCTGAAAGCGCAATCGAAGCAGAGAGTCCAGGTATCCTGTAGTAT
>SAAM01000287.1 GCA_009929415.1 Clostridia bacterium
CGGATAACAGCTGACGGGGTATCCAACGCCAGACAGGCACAGATGCTCAGACAGTTTGGATGTGACGAGATGCAGGGAGCGTTTTTTGCAAAACCCTCAAGTCTTGAGGAAATAAGAGAAATACTGGATAAATCATACAGATTACCATGAAGGTAAATGCAAAGGCTGAAGCGATGCATTTTGTTTTTGTGGTAATTTTTTATTTAAAATTTATGTTATAATGAAAAGAGGTAAAGAGATGAATAAATTGAATGAACTTAAAGGTTTTATAGATAGAATAGCTGATGATGGTCTGTGCATTGCATTTTCAGGAGGAGTCGACAGCTCCCTGATACTGAGGATAGCTTCAGAAACAGGAAAAAGAGTTCATGCGGTTATGTTCAGGACAAGTCTTCATCCTGCAGCAGATGAGCCTGAGGCGAGAAAGCTTGCACAGGAGATGGGCGCTCAGATCACTGTGATGGAGATTGACGAGTTTTCAAATCCTGACATACTCAAGAATCCTGTTGACAGATGCTATCTCTGCAAGAAGATGCTGTTTGAGAAGCTCGTTGAATTTGCACATGAAAATGGATACAAGACTGTCGCAGACGGGACTAATGCAGACGATCATAACGAATACAGGCCGGGAATACAGGCCCTGGGGGAGCTTGGAGTAGTAAGCCCTCTTGCAGAGCTGGGTATAACCAAAAATGAGGTAAGGCATTTCGCCAAAGAGCTGGGAATAAGAGTCCACAACAAGCCATCAGCACCATGCATGGCTACAAGATTCCCATATAATACTGAAATAACCAGAGAATCTCTTGAAAAGGTAGAACTCGCTGAGAACTATCTCAAGCAGTGCGGACTTGAGGTCTGCAGGCTGAGAGTACATTCAGACATTGCCAGGATTGAGGTAAAAGAAGAGGATTTCGAAAAAGTCCTCATAAACAGGAAGAATATTGCAAGTGAACTCAAAAAAATAGGATTCACATATATCACGCTGGACATCGAGGGCTTCAGGAGCGGAAGCATGGATGTCGGTCTTAAGTAAAACAGTTGGAGGTAAAATTGAAAGACATACTTGAAGCATATAAAAATGGCGATCTTGAGCTTGAGAGCGTTATTGACCATCTTAAAGATCTTCCATATGAAAACCTTGAATACGCGAGAGTCGATCATCACAGAAAATTGAGGTCAGGATTCGCAGAGGTTATATTCGCGCAGGGAAAAACCCCGGCGCAGGTGGCGGAAATAGCGCACCGGTTGAATGAACGTGAAAAATCCTTTCTTGCGACAAGGGCAGATGCAGACCATTTTGAGGAAGTAAGAAAACTCATTCCGGAAGCAAAGTTTGAGGAGCGCTCAGGAGTGATATATCTTAAAAATCCTGATACAGTGCTGAAAGGAAAGGTAGCCGTGTGCACAGGCGGCACTTCTGATATACCTGTCGCCGAAGAGGCTGCAATCACGGCAGAGCTATTCGGGGCAGAGGTCATAAGGATATACGATGTAGGGGTCGCGGGACTTCACAGACTGCTCAAGGTACTGCCTGAGCTCAGAGATATGAATGCAATAATAGCAGTGGCAGGAATGGAAGGCGCGCTTCCCGGAGTGCTGGCCGGACTTGTAGACAAACCGGTAGTAGCAGTTCCTACGAGCGTAGGATATGGAGCCAACTTTGGAGGACTTTCATCACTGCTCACGATGCTAAACTCGTGCGCCGAAGGAATAGGCGTAGTGAATATAGATAACGGATTCGGGGCAGGGTATCTTGCCGCTCAGATAAACCGCCTTGTAGTAAATGCGCTTGAAAAAAGATAAGAGGAGTGTGAATTAGATGAAAACACTGTATTTTGAATGTTTTTCCGGTATAAGCGGAGATATGACTGTTGGAGCACTGCTTGATCTTGGAGCAGACAGGAAAATGCTCACAGAAGCCATTGAGAGTCTGGGCATCGATGGATTCAGGATCGAAATCTCCAATACTCAGAAATGCGGGATAACTGCAACGAAGTTTGATGTGATAATAGATGATGAGCATCAACATGAGCATCACGATCACAACCATGAACATAATAATCATGACCACAGCCACAGTCATGGACATCACCACGACCATGACCACGACCACAGCCATGATCACCACCACGACCATGACCATGACCACCACGATCATGATCACGGGAATGGCGGCGAGCATCACCATCGCGGCCTAAAGGAAATAACAGATATAATAAACAGAGCAAGAATGACAGAGAGCGCTAAGAAGCTGGCGCTGGAGATATTTGACATAATAGCTGAAGCAGAGGGCAAGGTCCACGGACTTCCAAAGCATGAGGTTCATTTTCATGAGGTAGGAGCCATAGACTCTATAGTTGACATAGCAGGCATGGCGGTGTGCATAGACAGCCTTGGGGCGGACAGGTATGTATTCTCGCCTCTTTATGAAGGTCAGGGACATGTGCACTGTCAGCACGGAAAAGTTCCTGTACCGGCTCCGGCTACTCTTGAGATGGCGGTAAGGCACGGCATACCTCTTAAGATAACTCAGACCAGGGGAGAACTAGTAACTCCTACTGGCGCAGCTTTTGTAGCAGGCATGAATCCACAGTTCGGCTCGATGCCTCAGGGACTGATAAAGGCTGTCGGCGTCGGCGCGGGCACCAAGGATTTCGCGCATGCCAACATACTCAGGGTGTACATGATCGAAGAGTCTCTTGAATCAGGAGACGAATGCAGCGACAGCGTGGTGCTGATAGAGACCAATATAGACGATGCGAAAGG
>SAAM01000288.1 GCA_009929415.1 Clostridia bacterium
TATAGACCTCTATGAAAGTCGATATTCAGATAAACCCGGCATATAGCAACCTTAAAAACTTCATTGAAAGTATTCCGGAAAATTTCGATGAGTTGGGTAATGCAAAGCATCTTGGCAGGAACCATATCCGTATAGTGGAAGTAGATGGAAAAAAACTTGTAATTAAGTATTTCAAAAAGATTACCTCTGCCAATAGATTAATCTACGGCAATTTAAGGAAAAGCAAGGCTAAAAGGTCGTATGAAAATTCCCTGAAATTGCTGGAAAATGGAATTGGTACACCTGAGCCTGTTGGTTACATTGACGTATATAATAACCATTCCCTTCAAAAGAGTTTTTACGTTTGCTTATTTTCAGATTATAAGGATATTAAAGATCTTCTATCTAAACCTTTATCTAAATCCGAAGCTGGCATGAGAGCTTTTGCAAGGCTGACAAGTAAAATGCATCACGCCGGAATATACCACGGTGATTACAATCTAAGCAACGTACTCTACAAGTTCGACGGGGAGAATTATGATTTTTGCCTGATTGATAACAACCGGATGAAATTCAAGCGTTTTTCCCTAAGAACCGGTGTCAAGAACCTCCAAAGGATGAAACTATCTGTAGAGCAAATGGCTGTTATCGGAAGTGAATACGCCAACGTCTCTCATCTTGACAGCAATAAAGTGGTTGTAGGTATGATATTTTTCAGAAAACACTTTACATCTGCCGTAAATTTCAAAGTATCGGCAAAAAAGTTTATAAAAGGGTTGTTTAAATAGTCTTTCCCTTTCTCGCAACATATTGATTATTTATTTAATTTTGGCAATATGTCCTTAAAAACAGATTGCCATGCCAAGATATGCTGTACAATGTATTCTGGTGGCTCTCATATTTGAGTTGCTTCTCCCGTCAACCCTTTTTTCTCAAGATGCCCGCGAAATAGTTAAACGTGCCGACACTAAGTATAACGGTGAAAAATCCAGTTATAGCGAGATGTCTATGACTATAGTCAGGCCCAAATACAAAAGGAGCATAGAGTTCAAAGGCTGGGCGGTAACAGGCAAGGATGCACTAACACTAATTACTGCTCCGGCTAAAGAGAAAGGGCAATCGTTCCTCAAGAGTGGAAATAATCTATGGAGTTGGAATCCGACAATCCAGAGACTGATAAAGCTGCCTCCATCTATGATGTCACAAGGGTGGATGGGCTCAGATTATACAAATGATGATATTTTAAAAGAGACATCTCTTATAAAAGATTATAATCCTAAGATTATCGGAAGAGAGGAGATAAACGGATTAAAATGCTTTAAAATTGAGCTTCTTCCTCTTGAAAGTGCTGATGTTGTCTGGGGAAAGATCATTATATGGATATCTGAGGAGGAGTATTTTGAGCTTAAAAGTGAGTTCTATGATGAAGAGAACTATCTTGTAAAATCTCATATTGCGTCTCAGATTAAAACATTTGATGATCGTAAACTACCTTCTGTAATTGAGATAATCCCGGCAGACGAACCCGGTAACAAGACCATTGTGACATTACTCTCCATGAAATTCAACATAGCCTTTCCTCCGGACTTTTTCTCGCAGCAAAATATGAAGCGGATAAAATAGATGAAAGAGATAATAAAAATAGCCTGGAGAAATCTGTGGCGAAACAGGAGGCGGACAATAATAACCGCCTCTTCGATCTTTTTCTCGATTTTTTTCGCCATACTCATGCGGTCTTTCCAGCTCGGGACATATGATCATATGATAAGACAGAGCATTGAGTCATATTCAGGCTATCTTCAGGTTCAAAACAAGGAATTCAAGGATGACCCCACTCTTGATAACACAATTGATATAACTCCCGAGCAACTTTCCGCAATCGGGTCCGATCCAAATGTCAAAGTCGCAGTTCCGAGAATTGAATCCTTCTCACTGGCATCTACAGGAACTCTTTCGAAAGGCGTGATGGTGGCTGCCATATCACCGGCTCTTGAGAAAAACATGACAAACCCGGAACACAACCTTGTACGCTATGTATTTTCCGGGAAGGCAATTGACACTCTCAAAAGGAACAATGATATCCCCAAAGACATAACAGTCAGAATATCTAAGCTTAAAGATCAGCCATTTACAAATAAAAAGTTTATGGCAGAAGAACTAGAGCTATATGATGATGACTCGCTATTAATCAATATCATATCATCTATATGCTCAATTAAAGCTAACTATCTAAGCGAAACCGATTCAGGAGTGCTTGTTTCATACAGATTGTCCCAATATCTGAAAGTCGGTGTGGGTGACTCTATTGTCCTAATGGGTCAGGGATATCAGGGCATAAGTGCGGCCGGAGTTTTTCCGGTCAGGGGCATAATCAAAGTCCCCTCACCTGATCTGGACAATAAATTGATTTACATGACACTTTCTAATGCGGAAGAGTACCTATCCGCCTATGGAAAGCTGACATCCATCGCCATAAATCTCAAAAACACCGATGAGATGATAGCCACGCAGAAGAGAGTATCTGCAATATTCGATAATCAAAGCGAAATTGTGGTAAAGAACTGGGAGGAGATATCCCCGGTCCTTAAACAGCAGATTGAAGGTGACAGTAACGGAGGTATACTTTTCATAATGATACTTTATGTCATCATCTTCTTCGGGATTTTCGGTACCGTACAGATGATGATATCCGAAAGAAAGAGAGAATTCGGTGTTATGATATCACTGGGAATGAAAAAAGGGAGGCTGGCTCTGATAATAATCACGGAGATGCTC
>SAAM01000289.1 GCA_009929415.1 Clostridia bacterium
ACTACACCGAAGGAACGGGGATCATGTACAGGATAACCGAAAATGGTAGCTCCCCTACTCCTGCTCTTCACTTCATTCAGTATTTTTGTAAGATCCTGACCATAGAACACGTTGTCGCCAAGAATCAAGCAAACTGAATCCTTGCCAATAAAAGACTCTCCAAGAATAAAGGCATCAGCCAATCCCCGGGGAGTCTCTTGTACTATATAAGAAATCTGTAATCCAATCTCTGCCCCATCGCCCAACAACCTCTGGTACACAGGAGTATCATCTGGTGTAGAAATGATGAGAATTTCCTGGATGCTTGCAAGCATCAATACGGAAATCGGATAGTAGATGAGGGGTTTGTCGTAGATTGGAAGGAGCTGTTTTGATACCGCCTTGGTCATGGGGTAGAGGCGACTTCCCTTTCCCCCGGCTAAGATGATTCCCTTCATGTGGAATACTCCTCTTGATCAGTTATGTAGTGATGATATCACAGATTCTATCCACATCACCTAATGAAAGGTCGGCATACAGCGGCAACGTTAGAACTCGATCGGCAATATATTGCGCTATTGGTGTCTCGTTTACATCATATCTGTCACTATAACATGCAAAAGTATTAATGGTTGGATAGAAGTACTTACGAGCATAGATTTCATGTTCCTTAAGTTTTTCAAATACCTGGTCTCTGGTATAGCGATACTGATCAAACACAACTGGGAAATAAGCATAGTTCTCGATAACCACTGCCTGAACAGTATTCAGTTTGATACCGGAAATTCCTGTAAGATTTTCCCGATACCGCTCGACAACCTGCTTTCTCTTCGCAATCTCCTCTCCCAGATGCCTAAGATTACATAGTCCCATCGCCGCTTGGAACTCATTCATTTTAGCGTTGCCACCAACATCCACAATATCCTCAGGACCGGTGATACCGAAATTTTTCAGCATCTCAAGCTTTTGTTTTATTGAAGCATTGGAAGTAGATACAGCTCCTCCTTCAATAGTATGAAACACCTTGGTAGCATGGAAGCTGAACATCGAAGCATCTCCAAAGTTTCCAATACCTTGTCCTTTATAGGTTTCGGCAAATGCATGGGCAGCGTCATAGATAACACGGAGATTATACTTATCAGCTATCTTCTGAATGGCATCTATATCACACACATTGCCATATACATGCACAGGAAGGATTGCCGAGGTTTTCTCCGTAATGAGAGCCTCCAGCAAAGAAGGATCCAACGTGTAATCAGAAGCCTTAATATCACAAAACACCGGCTCCAGCCCATTGCGAACAATGGCATGCGTTGTGGAGGCAAAACTAAACGGAGTAGTAATGACTTCACCGGTTAACTCTAATGCTTGCAAAACCATTTCGAGAGCAAGATGCCCATTGGTAAACAACGAAAGATTAAAGACATCAAGATAAGTGCGTAGCTTCTCTTCCAACTCACAGTGTTTTACACCCAGATTCGTCAGCCAATGGGTCTCCCACATTGATTGAATCTCTTCTTGGAATTCCTCGAAAGGGGGGAGAGAGGAACGGGTAACTAATATGGACATGCATGCCTCCAAAGATGATTCAACAAAATATCAAGGAGAAGAGTGTATCCTTCATTCTCACAATGTATCAATAAACCCAATCATACGCTTGATCCTAGCAACAAGCGACATCTCTTGACTCTTGCGCAGGGAGGATTTTCCCATTGCCTCTCGAAGTTCTGGGTTTTCCTTCAAGGTTTTAATGGCTTTTGCAATCTCGTCAATGTTGGTCGGGTCCACAAGTATTGCGTTTTCAACATCCAAGATATCATGGTTGAACGGCAAATCGGACGAGATTATTGGAAGTCCACAAGCCATTGCTTCTATGATGGCATTCGAACATCCTTCAGCGAGCGACGGTAGCACAAAAACATCAGAGCAATTCAAATATTCGGCAATTTTCTCATGGGGAACTGTTTTTGCCAGGAGCACATCTTCTCCTTGAGGCGTATCAGGACCAGACCCGAGGAACAAACCCTTGATAGTAGTATCATGTATCTGTCGGATGGCTGTGAGTACGCGCAATGGACCTTTCCGTTCTTTAAAGGCACCAACAAAAGAGATTATGAATAAATCTTGTGGGATTTTATTACGAGTTCTTAGTTCAGTTCGATCTTGCTTGGCAAATTTCGAAGTATCAATAGCATTAGGAATAATTTCATACGGTTTTCCAACGCCCAAACCCAAACGCAACGACTCCGCAAGGTTCTTGGTTGAAACACTGATAAATCCAATGAGTCTACTCATTCTCTCTTCAATATACTCAGCCGGATACATCTCAAAAACAGAAATCCTACTCTCTCCGGTTATCACTACGAAAGGAAGATTAAAGCGATTGGCAATCTCGCCGGCTACTACTCCACTACTCCAAAAATGGGCATACAGAAGATCCACATCAGGCCTGATTTTTTTAAACGTTCTGACCACTGCATGTTTTTTTGCATATTCCGATACTCTCTTTCCACGAATCTTAAGGAAAGAAAAGGTGATTGTACGGGGCTGGTACACATCGATTGAGTTACCTTGGACGGTTGCATCAATCCAATGAAAGGGACGAGCTTTTGTTTTCCCTATAAGGGAACGCATTATACTTTGTTCGGCGATGACAGTACATTTGACACCACAATCTGCAAATCCCCGTATTACCTCTCCGATAAATGCAAATTGAGGATCACTATCTTTAGGGTACCCTGGAATGATAAAA
>SAAM01000290.1 GCA_009929415.1 Clostridia bacterium
TGGAAAGAAAATATTCTAGATCACAGCTTGACATATATGGATAATGCGTGTATAATAACAGATGTTGATTAAGCAGAAGACCGCTTCTCACCTTATTACTTCGAGTTCATAAGGTTTACAAAATTAATTTTAAAACAGAGCAGTATTTAAGATTATAATTTTGGGCGGATAGTATATGCTATTCGCCCTTTTTTGATTATATAATAGATGATAAAGCTGAGCATGAGAAATATGGAGGTGAACAATCATTAAAGAACAACAACTTAATGAGCAAATTCGTGATAAGGAAGTAAGACTTATCGACGAGAATGGGCTGCAGCTTGGAGTAGTATCTACCAAGGACGCTCAATTAATGGCTAGTCAGAAAAATCTTGACCTTGTAAAAATATCGCCAAATGCCGTACCACCGGTATGCAAGATAATGGACTTTGGTAAATTCAAGTACGAGGCAGCAAAAAAAGACAAAGAATCAAAGAAGAAACAGAAAGTAGTTATAGTTAAAGAAATCAGACTTAGACCAGTGATTGAGATGAACGACCTTAAAACTAAAGCGAAAATGACTTGTAAATTCTTGGAAGCTGGTGATAAAGTAAAGGTTGCTGTAAGATTCAGAGGCCGTGAGCTTGGACACAAAGAAATAGGATATCAAGTTATTAATAAATTTATCGAGCTGATTGAAGAAGCCGGAACTCCTGACAAGGAGCCAAAGATGGAAGGAAACAGCTTGGTACTGATGATAGAACCAAAGAAAATTTAAGCGAGGAGGATACAATTATGCCAAAAATGAAAACTCACCGTGGAGCTGCAAAGAGATTTAGAGCTACAGGAAGCGGAAAACTTAAGAGATCAAAAGCTTACAAAAGACATATCTTAACAAAGAAGAGTGCGAATACTAAGAGAAACCTTAGAAAATCAGCTATAATGTCAAAAGGCGATCAGTCAAGAATCGCAAGATTACTACCATATATATAAACAGAGGAGGTATAGATTAAATGGCAAGAGTTAAAAGAGCAATGAACGCTCGTAAGAAGCATAAAAAAGTACTGAAGCTTGCAAAAGGTTTCAGAGGAGCAAGAAGCAAACTTTACAGACCAGCTAACGAATTCGTAATGAAGGCGCTGGCTCATGCATACAAAGGAAGAAAGCTTAAGAAAAGAGATTTCAGACAACTCTGGATCGCAAGAATAAACGCAGGAACAAGAATGCACGGACTAAGCTATTCAAAATTCATGAATGGACTTAGGAAGTCAAACATAACTATAAACAGAAAGATGCTTTCTGAAATGGCTATCCACGACCCTGAGGGATTCGCTCAGCTAGTTGAAACAGCAAAGAAAGCGCTTTAATCATCATTGTATATAAATACGTAAAGCAGTCACACTTCAAAACGAAGCTGTGACTTTTTTATAATTAAGAGCGAGGAGGGATTGTTTTGGATGAATCAGTTGAAAGATTAAAGGAGCTTGTATCGAGGTGCGACAACATAGTGTTTTTCGGAGGCGCCGGAGTATCAACAGAAAGCGGGATACCGGATTTCAGGAGCGTGGACGGACTTTACAGCCAGAAATACGATTATCCTCCGGAGAAGATACTGTCTCATGATTTCTTCATGAAAAACACATCTCAGTTCTACAGGTTTTACAGGGAGAAGATGCTTTTTCCTGATGCAGAGCCAAATGACGCACACAGGGCACTTTCTGAGCTTGAGAAAAAGGGAAAGGTAAGGGCGGTAATCACGCAGAACATAGACAGCCTGCATCAGAAATCAGGAAGCAGGAATGTCCTTGAGCTGCACGGCTCTGTACACAGAAATTACTGCATGAAATGCTCGCGCTTTTACGATCTTGAATATATAATGAATAGCAGGGATATTCCGAGATGTGAATGCGGAGGTATAATAAAGCCGGATGTGGTTCTGTATCAGGAGGGGCTCGACAACGACACTATCGAGAAAGCCATAAGATATATATCGCAGGCGGAAATGCTGATAATTGGAGGCACATCTCTGGGAGTTTATCCTGCCGCAGGACTCGTGGATTATTTCAGGGGAAAGGACCTCGTACTTATAAACAAAGGTGCAACGAGCAGGAGCTGCAGGGCTTCTCTTGTGATAGAGCGGAAAATAGGTGAGGTATTCAGGAACCTGCTTTAGATTTTAACAGACTCTTTAGACACTGAGAGGAGTAGACGATGCTTTTTTCGAGCACATTTTTCTTATTCTTTTTTCTTCCGCTTTTGCTGCTTCTGTACTATCGCTTCGTAACTGAGCATTCAAAAAGAAACAGGCTGCTTCTTGCATTCAGCCTCGTGTTCTATGCCTGGGGCGAGCCGCTGTTCGTGTTCATAATGGCGCTCTGCATAGCGGCAAACTACTTTTTTGCGCTCAAAATAGAGTCGTATCAGGACAGGGGCAGGACCAGGCTGATGCTCGTGCTCATGCTTGTATTCAATCTCGCTCTGCTGGCGGTCTTCAAATACGCGGGATTTATAACTCAGAACATAAATTCGCTGCTTTCGCTTGACCTTAGCGTACCGGAGATAGCGCTTCCGATAGGCATATCATTTTTCACGTTCCAGGGGATATCCTACGTGATAGATGTGCACAGAAAGAAGGCTGAAGCCTTTAAAAACCCTCTTGACGTCGGGCTTTACATATCCTTCTTCCCTCAGCTTATAGCAGGGCCGATAGTGAGATATGAGACCATAGCAAAGGAGCTC
>SAAM01000027.1 GCA_009929415.1 Clostridia bacterium
TTTTGTATCCCGAGATGGGTATAGACTTTACTACGTTGTCATGAGGACTTGAGTAAGACATATTCCTAGTTTGGCCAAATCTACCAATGTTCTCCTCGAAGCAAGTAAGTATCGTTGGTTTCGACTATATGGAATTCTCGTTTGATGTGTAGGCAACTATAGATATTTCACTTGATAGGGAAAGCACAAAAACATTTCAATACACTACTCTTGCAAAACTGAAAGGCTGCATAGGCTATCAAATTCAACATTTCTAGCTGAATGTTTCTCTATGCTCAAGGCACAACTTCAAATAGTCATCCAACAAGAGCATTCCAAATTCCTGTACTATGTCCATAATTGTCTTGTCTGTTCCTTCATAACTCAGCCTGACTGAACCATAGTGCCCAGGATCAAATACTTGCAAGAAAGGGCCATATTTCTTTTTAGCTGCATTGATTTTCTCCCGATTCCGATCGAGATGAACTACTGTGGAATCCAAGTTGATTGAAGCAGTAACGTAGTCTTGGTAGTTTGTAGTAGAGGCTATTTCAGTACCAAATGCATCCAGTATCCTGCTTTGGTCATGATCTATGGCACCGACAAAATAAGAACGGCATCTGCTTGCCCACTCTAGTTGCTTAATTCCTCCATGATAGAACGATGAAAACACAATAAGGTCAGGTTTCTGAGCAGCATATCGTTCCAGAAGTGAGTTGAAATTCAAATCAAAACAAATAATGCATGCAACTCTTCCAAAATCAAGTTCAATTACTTCTGCTTCAGTGCCGTAAGCCACTTCTCGTTCATCATATTCAAGTGGAACTAAGTGGTTTTTATCATACATTCCAACAACCACCCCGTCCCTTCCAATTATCTGGGTTGAATTTCTAAAAGGATGCTCTACCTCAGTTGAAAGGTACCGAATTGCAGAATAAGCAATATAGCACCGATTCTCTCGCGCAATCTGCGAAAAAAAATCCCGTATCCTATCACCTCTGAGCATATACCAAGCTTTCTGTTGGTCCTCAGAGAAGGAAACACACCTATCACAAGCTTCGGGAAACACAATCAGATCTGGCTTATCTGGAAGTACTTGCTCAACTTCATTTCTCAGGTATTCAAGCATTGATTCAAGGGTACCAGGAACATTTGCCAAACCTGAGTTTGCAATTACGCTGATTCTAACGTTTCTTGACATGAATCACTCCGTTGTTTCCGAAATAACATCACTGATAAACCACTGCAGGCAAATAATGTCAAAGGCAAAAAAGAGATTCCAATCTGAGGAGAGACATTAGCGATCAGCATGCCTATAATCGGGGGTGCAACCATCCCGCCAATATTATTGACAAATATGAGTGTTGAACAGGACAAGGCGGAATTGCTTCGATCAATTTCACAAGCACAGTCTACTACCATCGGAACAACAAGCCCTTCAGATACTCCCACCAGCATCATCAGTATGCCAGAAAGCAGTGCATTACTAACTATAAGCTCTATAGTAAGCAAAATACCAGAAATGAGCGTACCCCAAACCAATACAGTCTTTGGTGAAGTAACAAGCTTTGGGAGCAGAACTCTGCTTATCAATGCACCAATCCAATAAGCAGATAGAATATACGCTCCAATTCCACTTATATTCTTATAGACTGTAAGATACCGAACAATCCATACGGTAAGCCCAATTTGATGTGATGCAAAGAAAAATCCAATCAGAATTATTATGTATGCTCCTGGTTTTCTTATGAAGGATAACAAAGCCCCAAGCGAAACATCGTCGTATATTCCACTTTGATTCATTGGTTTTGGAATCCTTGGGTAAGCAACAAACACAAAGAAACAAAGTAAAAACAAACAAAAAATCGCTACTATCATGATTGCATTATTCCATACCAGACCAACCTTCAGCATGGAATTTAGAACGAGCGGTGCAAGCATTCCTCCAGCACTGTAGAAGGCTCGCATATAACTCATCATAACACTCGATTTTTTTGGATATAAATCAGAAATCAATGATGAAGCAAGCCCGTCCAAACTTCCAAAAGAGAGGCCGAAGCATAGATAAAAGGTACAGAGAAGCCAAAAAGCCGGTTTGAGCCCCAATCCTACCAATGAAAATGTCATTAAGGCAGCCATGAAAAGTAAAATTTTTGGTTTTGCATACTTACGAAGCAAGCATGCTGAAAGAAAAATTGAAAAAATAAGACCAATCTCCTGAATGCTTGCTGGATACCCCTGTGCTCCCGCTTGTAGTGAGTACCCATCAATATAGGAAGAGAGCATAACACCTTGTGTTGCATGGATTGTCGCACCGATGACAAATAACAACATTATTCCAGACAGGAAGATTGTGTCTTTTTGTTTCATGCTCATTCAGATTTTTGTGCAAGCATTTCAAGTATCAGTATGAAATTTCGTGCAATATGGAATGGGTCTTTTACTGGAAGGGCAACCACTTTCTCTTGCATAGAGCCATCACGCGATCGTATCTGAATCCATTCTCCAATCTCTCTGTTGGGGTGTGGGAAGGTTGCAAACGTGTAATCCATAACTTTCTTGAACCAATCAAGAAAATCATTGTCGCTACTTTCAATATAACAACGCAACGTGGAATAAAGAGCCTCGGAATGTACCCACCACAGTTTATCTGCCCATCCACTCAACTGTTGAGTCATCGGCTCATCCTCAACACCAAGTATTTGTCCATCGGGTTTTCCTCCATCAACACCGCAAAAATGTAAGAGGCCTCCATATTGTTCATCCCATCCATTCACAAGCGCTTTCTTCATCACCCGCAAAATTTTCGCTTTACGTTCAGGATGCTTGCAAATATCTGAGGTATCCAAGAGAAACCAAACATCCTCAATGGTATGGCCTGGGTTCTGGTGTTGACCAAGAATTTGGGAGAAAAATTGGTTTTTATTGGTGATAACCTCATGCAGCACATCGTGCTCATCAACAAAGTTATCGAGTATATCAAGAGAAAAACCATCCATATCACGCACCAAAGCAGAGGCAAATGACACGTCATGCACCAGTGCTGCACGGTACAGCTCTCTCGCAGTATTGGAAAAAATCATCGGTATTCCGTGTGCCCTATACCCTGAAGAAAGCGGATATGGCAGGGTATTGTATTTGCCGTCATGAATTCGTTGGGTTGCTGAGATGTATAGTTTTTTTGCAAACTGATATGCATTGCCATCCCCCGCGGCATAGGAGTACATCCCCAAGCCCAAAATCACAAAGCAATCTGCATAGATGCTCATATCCAAAGGGGAATCCGGAGTCACCGATTTATGGGAACCATCCCTATCCATGACGAATACACAACGCCAATCTTGTTCGCTGATGAGGCAATGCTTCATAAGAAAATTTGCACCTTGGGCGGCAAGACGCAGGAATTCTTTTCGTTCGACATCTGAAAACATAGGTACAAAAGTGCTAGCCAACCGAGAGAACAACCATACAAAACGACCTTGGCTCCACGCATACTTATCGTAGGAGACAAGCGTTTCTCCCTTGTTGTCAAAACAATTCAAGAAGCCGCCAAACTGCTTGTCTTCACATCTTGGCAACCAGAATCCAAGAATCGATTCCTTCAATGCACTTTCGAAAAATGCAAACAAATCACGCTCATTCATACCTGCTTCTCTTACCTTATTTGAGTTTACCTAGCAAACCAAGACCGCCAACCATGACACCTGAAATATTGATATCCTCATTAAAACATATCAAATCAGCGTCTTTTCCTGCTTCGAGAGAACCTTTTGCAGCATCGATACCAAGAATTTTTGCCGGAGTAAGCGTCATCATGGTGATAGCATCATGAAGCGGGACATCAGCTTTTTTAGTCATTACCCTAACAAGTCGGTCATCCAAAGCAATACTGCCTGCAAAGGCATTTCGATCAGGCATTTTAGCGACTTCGTCCTCAATAATTACCCGTTGCCCATTCTCCAAGCTGCCCAGAATCGATTCTTGTACGTTCTGTCCGGCACATCTCATCGAATCGCTGGTCAATGCAACCTTATCCACTCCTTTCAACCTATACACCATGTTAAGAATCTCAGGAGGCAGATGGCAGCCATCGGCAATCAGTTCAACTGTCATATCTTCAATACAGAAAGCGCTCTCAACAACCCCCGAAATTCTAAATCCCCCTCTTCTGGTGATAGTGCTCATTGCAGAGTATAGATGGGTTACATGCGTAGTCCCCTTTCTAAATGCCTCGAGAACTTGACTGTATTCGGCATTGGAATGGCCGATAGAAGGAAGAATTCCTTCTTCACACAAACGTTTCCCAAATAAGGTTGCACCTTCATTCTCAACAGCATAGGTCCATCGTTTAATAGCTCCTCTTCCATACTGTAAAAATTCTTCATACTCTTCAGGTTTGGGCTGTCTTATATAGTTGGGATCGATTGCTCCGCATTGTGCCGGGCAGAGATATGGCCCTTCCATATGCAAACCAAGAAGGTTCGGCCCTTTTCCTGCGAGACGGATTTTTGCAGCCTTGAAAGCATCTATGGTCCTAAGAATCTCTTCTCTCGATGCTGCGAGTGCTGTAGGAAGAAGCGTAGTTGTTCCATGTTCCATATGGGTCAAGCTAGCTGTATCGAAGGCCTGGGCAGTCCCATCCATGAAATCAGCACCACCCGCCCCATGAGCATGCATTTCAATGAATCCAGGAGCCACATACATCCCATTGCAATCTATCACTCTATCAAAGGATTCATCACATGAAGAGTTTGTCACTATTTTCCTGATTTTCGAACCTTCAATAATCAGACTACCACGTATTATGCGGTCTTGTAGAATCAGCCAAGCATTAGTCAACAGGGTTTTCATGGTATTCCTCCTTAAAGAATCAACTTGCCGGCATCTATATCAACATACATTGTGGCGCATGCATGCGTCTTGAGTATCGTTGCAGGGCAATCCGTAGAAACGGTATCGTTTATCATGTGAAATACTGCATTAGCCTTGGTTGCAGCCGGTACTGAGCAAAACATATGCTTGGCTTGCATAAGACCAGGTATAGTTACAGTCAATGCATGAGTCGGTACTTCCTCAATGGCATTAAAGCAACCATCGTGTACTTGTTGCAACCTACACCTGTATTCAAGCTCAACAGTCTTTACATAGGTAGTATCATTAAAATCAGCAACGGGAGGGTCATTGAATGCAATATGCCCATTCTCCCCAATACCAAGCATGCACACGTCAAGAGGATGGTCCATAAGCAACTTGGCATAGCGCATTGCTTCTTTCTCAATATTCTCTGCATTCCCATTAAGCAGATTGACCGATAGAAATTTTTTCTTGTCAAAAATCGCTCGTTTTAAAAAATTCCTGAATCCCGCAGGATGTGATGGCTCCAAACCAACATATTCATCCATATGAAACGCATGGACTCTGCTCCAATCAATATCCTGATCATTGAGCAAGGCAGACAAGGTCTCGTTTTGAGAAGGTGCTGCAGCAAACATCACATTAATGTTCTTTTTTTCTGCGAGAAGCCTTTTGATGCAGAGAGCAGCTTCTTCACCAGCACATGTACCCATTGCCTTACGCGTATCAAATACACACACGCGCAACGTATCGCAAAAAAAGTCCTTGATTAGCATATAATTTTACCTCTGTTTTTATGTATATAAAAATGTCTCGGCACCGTTGGACAAAATACCGATGCGAATTTCCGGATTCTCATCTAGTAGTGCGTTCAAGAGTTTTTGGAAATCTTTTGTCGCATAATACTCACACCCGCACGCATCCATATCCGCCTTTGTGACCCCATCACTGACAACTATGAGCCTGCGCCGTTGCCGTAATTTGGCCATACCATTCCCTACCGCAATAGCCAGAGGATCCCCATGATTCTCACCCCGTATGCAAGCTTTGACAATTTCATCCCCATCATTTCTTCCCATACATACTGGATACTCTTCGTGGGGCCCAATTCCTTCATAATTGGGGCTAACAAGAATCAGTGTACCACCTGAATCACTCTTCAAGGCTGCCTCTGCAGAGAACATTGCTTTTGGTGATTGCCAAAAATCCTGATCTGCGGGATGAGAACCGGCTATCATCACATCAGCTTGTTCAGTTACATGATAGCCAACAACCTTCTTACCCCTTCTAACGCCTTCTCGATGAGCTGCGACATAATGACCGGCGACAACGTCAGCAATCTGAAGCTTGGAATTCAAGATGGTATTAATGATAAAGTCCAAACCTATTGAATCCACCCATGTTTCCATCATTTCACGAATCGGGGTGGTCTCTCTCCCGAAAAAATTCTCATCATACAGTGATGCCTTAAGGTGGAAATACGCTACTGTCTGTTCTCCGGCAATTCCAGGATAGAGAATTTTCCCACCTCCTCCCCATCCCATCACAGGATGAGGAACTAAGCTGCCTACTCCTATATGAATATCCGTATCTGTTACAACTTTCGATGCCATAATTGGCACGCCTTCGGGTGTGTCCCCCACATATACAAGACCTTCCGGCTTTCGAAATTCCGAGTTATATACGGTATATTGTTCGTAGATTTTCTTTCCTACACGATCTCGCAGTTCATCCTCAGTCATATACCTATGGCTGCCAAGCGCAACAACAATACGTATATCCTCTCTTTTTGCTCCGGCGGCTTCAAGCCGGGGGAGAAGGATCGGGAGGATAGTCGATATCGGTGTGGCTCGGGAACCATCATCTATAATTACAGCGATTTTTTTCCCCGGTACAACAATTTCTTCAATTTTTTTTGACCCGATTGGATGCTCCATCGCCTCTAAAACAGCCATTTTTACATCTTTCACTGGTTCTACAAAAACTGGATCCATAGTATCGATTACGTTCCTCTGTGGAATTTCGAAACCAATCCTCATCTCTCCATATGGAATATCATATTTCATATCTTCCTCACAAGTTTTTCCTCAAGAGCTTTCTTCAACAAAGCAATTCTTTCGGCAACTTCATTCTCAGAGAGATAGATGACATCCTTTTTATCCGGAAACATAATAAACGGCGTCCCCCACCCTAGTTTACCTTCATATTTCGGACAAACTGTATAATGAACGTGTCGGCAACCGTCCCCATATATGCCATAGTTGATCTTATCAGGGTGAAATAGCTCAGATATCGTTTCTGCGAGCAAGCAGACATCATCCATGTACATGTCACGCTCGGTTTTAGGAATCTGGAAAATTTCTTCATAATGGTTTTTAAACATGATGGTGCATCGGCCAGGAAGCGTCTGATCCTTGCAGAGAAATACCTTGGAAATACGAAGGTCACATACTTCGAATAGAAGTTTTTGAAATTCTTCATCTCTATCGCAATAATAACAATGTGTATCCATATGTGTGCATTACTCCTTAATGTAACTCAGTGTGACTAACAGACAAGATTACTTTATTGCACCTTTCGTTGCATCACCAGTTATGTAATTTCTTATACTAACAAACAATATTATAAGCGGGATTGTCGTAATCACCGCACCGGCCATAACTAGATGCCAAGGAATTCCTACAGCAGGATTATTCTTAAGGATTTCGTACAGCTTGACGATGATTGTCTTCATGTTCGACCTTGAAGTAAATGTAAAGGCAAAGAGAAACTCATTCCAAGTTCTGGTGAAAATGAAAATTATCGCAACTACAATCCCCATCGACGAAATGGGAAGTACAATTTTCACAAGTGTTCGGAACTTATTGCATCCATCAATAATTGCTGCTTCCATGGTTTCTTTTGGAACATTATCAAAATGGCTGGTCAACATAAGTACTATAAATGCCAAATTGAACGTGGTATTCATTGCTATCAAGCCAATGTAGGAGTCAATCCACCCCCAATGGTTCAACATCTGATAGAGTGGGATAACCACAATAATCGGAGCAAACATCTGACTGGCCAATACGATTCCGTACGTTGCAATCTTGCCATAAAAATCGAGTTTAGACAGAGCATACGCAGCAGGAATCCCAATTACAAGTATTGCAACAATGCTTCCTGCGGTCACCAATATGCTGTTTTTAAATCCTGTCAGAACATCCATTTTCATAAAAACTTCGATATAGTTGTACCAAACAAATTTCTCAGGAATCCACTTTACAGGAGTCGTGAATACACTCGTTCCCTCTTTCAGTGATACGGAAATCATGGCGACAATAGGAAAAAGCAACAGGACTACCATCAATGCGACGACAACCATGAAGATCATGTTTCCTGAGATCTTCTTTGTTTTATAGAATAGTTCAGTATTATTCATACGAGATATCCTTTCTTTTGGAGCGGACATAGAACACTGCAAGTATCGAGAGCAGGATGAAACATACAACGCTTATTGCAGCTGAGTACCCTCGGTTATTGAATTCGAATGCATTCTGATAAATCAGGTTTACAAAAATCGATGACGAGTTTGCGGGTCCGCCGGTAGTCATCATGTATATGACATCAAATGAATTAAAAGCCCATATTGCTATGAGAAGAGCCAACGTACGCACATCTCTGAGTATCAATGGGAATGTGATGGCAAAGAACCTTTCGATGGCATTTGCCCCATCTATGTCTGCCGCTTCATACAAATATGTGGGAATTGAATATAATGTTGCTAAGATATTCAATGCACAAAACGGAGCAACGGCCCATACATTTACTATCATGACAGCAATCAGTGAGGTTTTCATATTACCTAAAAACGAAATTTCCCCACTTAAAATACCGATATCCCTGAGAAATTGGCCAATATGTCCGAATGACGGATGATACATATTCCGCCAAATCATACACGAAACTGCTGCCGGAGTTGCATATGGTATCAACATGACCCCGGTAAGTAACCTCTTTCCATGAAACTCTTTATAGAGAATCAGTGCCATAAGCAATCCGAGGAGGATTTTTGCCAGTGTTCCTGCGCCAACCCAAATCAAGGTATTTTTAAATGCAAGAAGCGTTTTGGAATCACCAATAAATTTTTTATAGTTATTGAGTCCCAACCAGACCTTGCTTCCATTAAGTCGGATAGTATAAAAAGAGTTATTGAAGACACTAACCACAGGAATAATAATAAAAACTACAAATACTACGACCATCGGAAGCAGATACAACAAATTGAGCATCTTATCCTTTCGCTGTTTTGTCTGAAGAGAAATTTCTTTCATATTTGACCTTGCATGATAATATGCATATGCAGGTTGTTAGGCCTGCGTATGCATATGTCTAGGTACTTGCAGTTATTGTACCGCGAGCACTTCGTTACATTCGATCTCAGCTTTGGCAAATGCTGCTTTTGCAGACATTTCTCCATACACAGCTTTAGTGATCGAATCTGCCATTATCTTCTGGATCTCTTCCCAGCATGTAATAGAAGGCTTGAATCTTGCCTGAGGCTCCATCTTGACAAACGGAGACACCAACTCGTTGGAAACATCAGAGAAAGCAGGAATGTCAGCAACAAAACTTGATTGGTTTGGTACCCAACCCGCAGCATTGATAACCTCTCCCATGTACTTGGACTGGTGCCACTTTTCAAGGAATTTCCCGGTAATGTCCTCATTGCCTGTTGCAAACATCAAATCAACATCCATAACACCGTAGGAATATGCATCACCTGATGGGCCTGCTATCGGCTGCAATATCTTTGCCCAGCTATAATCCAAACCCCGCTTCTTGAGATCTGCCAGCCCTTGGCCATTATGAATGTATGCAGCAGCATTCTGTGATGTAAAGTTGGCTTGAGTTTCATTAATGGAGGCTTCACCAAAATCGGGAACCGAATACTTGGCCAGATCAACAAACATCTGAAGAGCAGCCACTCCGGCTTCCGTATTGAAAGCAACTGTTTTCTGATCTTGACTTAAAACATCACTTCCATACGCCCAAAGAATTGGCAAGAAGGTATCCAATGTGTTTTTCGGATGGCCGGCAACCAGTGAGTATGCATAATTTGTTACTCCATTTCCACTAAGCTTAGGAGCAATCGCCAGCATTTCTTCCCAGGTTTTTGGTTCTGAAACACCAGAGGCATCCAGAGATTTTTTGTTTATGAGTACAGATCGGACAGACATGTAGGAAGGAAGAGCCCAAAGCGTGCCATCGACAGAACAAACATCCTTTGCTGCGGCCGAGAAGTCTTCAAGAAGACTCTTGCTTACATAGGTTTCTGGGCTGACTGTATATCCAGCTTCCTTGAATTGTACCGTCCAGGAAGAGAATCCGTACATCGCATCGGGCATATTGTTACCAGCTGCTGCGGTAAGAATTTTTTGGTATGCATCAGAGTATGCCCAACTTTCAATATTGACCTTTACCCCAGTCTCGGCTTCGAATTCAGCTGCACACTGTTTAAGAAGATTGATGCCGGTATCCCCAAGAGTAACATACGTAATCTCGGAAGTTTTCGCTTTCTCCTTCTGTCCGGTGGCAAAGACTGAACTAATTGCAACGATTGCAATCAAAAGAACAATCAATGATTTTTTCATACTATTTCTCCTTTGTATTTTTTAGCTGCATTGCAGCTACGTTTCCGCTTTACAGATGCTTCACTCGGAAAAGAACTTCTTTGATTCTATCCTTGTCATGTTGTAAGTCTACAAATCGACTTCCTTTCCAAATGAAACGCTCTGGAACAGACTCTTTGACCTTGTCGAACATGAGCTCCAGAATTGTTGAAGCCAGTGCAATATATGTTCCATCGGCATAGGACTCACTACCTGTCTTTAGCGATACTTCTGCACCTTGTGCAGGTGAACAAGTGACAGCAATGACAATCAAGCCTTTTGCTTTTGCCCATTCGAGAGCTTCAGAAAATCCAATGAATATGGGATCGCTACCAATCAAGATTATCGGGTCTCCTTCTTCTACGTACTCATAATAATCAAGGATACAAGGAGCAAGCCCAGGAACTTCCATACACATTGTATTACGATACGAACCGTGTGCAGGATCCAGCGAAGGATCGAACATTGGATTCAGGTTCATCGGTTTCCCAGCCTTGAAGAAATGACTTGCAATCAATGAAGAGCTCACTTCCTCAGAACCATATATGTGCAACAACCGATCGTTCATAATTGCATCCGACAAGATTGCAGCAGCTCTCATAATCTCTGATTTCTGATTTGAAAGCTCAGAAATTTTAAAAGCTACCTTGTTTATATATACTTCTACATTCATTTCCAACCTCACATGCTCTTAACTCGACCCCAAATTCTCTTCATATAATCCTGATTTGCTTCAATACCTCCAGCTTGTAGTGAATTTGTCCATGTGAATGGGTCATGACCCATTTCTTTGAGTTTCACCATAGTCTGTGCAAGCAATGCTTTTAGAAGAATCGCTTGCATAATTGTCGCAACCGGCGAGATTTTATGTTCGAAGCAATCATATTGCAGAACGGCATCACCGTACGGAACATGGCTATCCAGATACATATCGGAAACGGAATACAGGCTTTGTCCGCTTTTGTGCTTGGCTCCTGCATAATGGGATTGATCAGAAAATGAGGGGGATGTGATCGAAATAACATATGCACCACGGTTACGGCACTCTATAGCACCACCGATGGCAACTGGATTTATACCATAAGCACTTCCAAAAATAACAATGTCGCCTTGTGAAATTTGGTTGTACTCAATAATAATTTTATTCAAACCCTCAATTCGTTCCATTCCGTTGATTTCCCTTGCGGCTCCATGCGAAAGGGATATATTGGGATCATAAATAGGACAAACAGCTGCAAGTTCACCTTTACGATACATTGCATCTTCTGAAAAAATCGACGAATGGCCTCCTGGACCCCAAAGAAAAACGAGATGACCATCAGCAACACGACACGCAATAATTTCCGCAGCCTTGATAATCTTATCTTTTTCTGTATCCTTCACTGCGTTTATTAAGCTAGTGATAGCGTCAAAATAATCTATTGCCGGATTCATATGATGTTTAACTTCCTCAACTTATAATATATGACCTTTAAATCTGATTTTTATAAGCATAAATTGTGATTTGTATGTCTAATCAGAACTATACACTCTCTTTTTTGATTTTACAACAAAATAATCATCATATCTTTAATTTTTATTTTCCATGTGATATGATAGTGGTATATTCAATTGTGAACAAATTATTACAGGAGAATGCTCATGGCTGGTTGTAGAGAACGTCTAGGGGATAGAATAACAACGGAAATTCAGGACTTAATTTTCTCAGAATATAAACAAGGTGACAAAATTCCAACAGAAGGTGAATTAGCAAAACAATTCTCTGTAAGTAGAATCACAATCCGTGAAGCGATTACAAATCTTAAGTCCAAAGGCATACTTGATGTTCGCCAAGGTGATGGAACGTTTGTCAGTGGATTGACACCATCTTCATTCATGAAACCAATCTTGCCAATGCTCAAACTCAGGAGTACCGATATTGAGGATATCTTTGAGGTTCGTATACTCATCGAGACCAAGGCTGCCCAGTTAGCGGCTAGCAAGGGACTTACGGCTGCTGAGTCTGATAAGCTGGCTGGGATTCTGAAATACATGGATCAAGCAGCAATCGATAAAAACACAATTCACTACAACGATTTAGACTTGGAATTTCATCAATGTATTGCCGAGTATAGTCGAAATGAAGTAATTAGTACGATTCACGAATTGCTACTTGACTTGATAAAGGAGACCATTCAGAAAGCTTGCAGCTGGCCAGAGCACATCATCAACAGCATTATTTACCATAATAGAATTGTCAAAGCTATTGTAGATCAAGATCCAGAGAATGCTGGGAAAATGATGAGCCGTCACCTTTCCGATGGGCTTGATTTCATTAGGAAATCTAGAAGTGAGGATACAAAGGAAAAAGACAATCGGCTGGCGTAGAAGTCAGCAGGAACCATATATAAAGGGGGAGAACGAAATGAATAGTTTGATTCATGATTATCGAAATACTATCAATGGGGTGCTTGAACTCATTGAGGGAGAACAAGAATCTTTTGAAAAAGCAGCAAAAGTCATAGTAGAGGCTTTTCTTGCAGACAAAATGGTCCATGTTATAGGTCCTGGAGGACATTCTAACATGGGAGTGGAAGAGGTTTTGTGGCGAGCCGGCGGACTCGCAATTTGGGATGCCATACTTGATCCAGGTACCAACCTGATACATGGGGCCAAGCGTTCAAATATTATTGAGAGGACGCCTGGGTATGCAAAAGGAGTACTGGATGCATACCATGTTGGAGCAGAAAAAGGTGAGGTTATGGTGATTGTCAATGCGTATGGGATTAACTCCATGACCATTGATACCGTCCAAGAGTGCAAAGCTCGTCAAGTGACAACCATTGCAGTCACCTCCGATTCATTCGCCAAAATTGTTCCGAACGGGCATCCATCCCGGCATCCTAGTGGGAAGAACTTGTTCGAAGAAACCGATATTTATATCAATAATCATCTTCCTGTTGGAGATGCAGTAGTAGAAATTGAAGGTTATGGCCAGAAAGTCGGCTCAACATCAACATTCTGCAATTGTTTTGTTATGAATTGTCTCTCGGTGACGATAGTGAATGAAATGGTTAAGCGGGGAATAAAACCTCCTGTTTTCGTCAGTGCAAATATGCCAGGCGGAGATGAACACAATAGAAACCTCGAAGAGAAGTACGGAAAGTTGGTAAAGCATCTCTTGTAAATCCGATGTGCTTTATTCGGTTATACATATCTACGAGCAGCACAACACGTTGCTTGCTTCTTATTTGAACTGTACGGGAAGGTGAAGCAGTCAATTAGGTCGACTCACCTCTGGTTCTCGTTACGTCAGATGGACTACGGGGCGAGTATATTCCCGGTGGCGGTCTCGCTGTTCGAGAGCGCCAGCTTGCAGGTGGTCTTGCGCTCGTTGATGTTCGAATCCGACGAGTCGCTCGGCGGTGGTCAGTATGTCTACAACAACCTGAAGATGGCAGTCATGGTACTGG
>SAAM01000291.1 GCA_009929415.1 Clostridia bacterium
AATAGATGTGGACGCCGGCAGGATAGACATAATCTGCGGAGGCTCACAGAAGGCGCTTTCAGCGCCGGTAGGAATAACCCTTTTATGCGTCAGCGAAAGGGCTTTCAGAGCCATGGAGGAGAGAAAGTCTCCAGCAAGAGCCTTCTACTGCAATCTTCTGAACTACAGGGACTATTACATCAACAAGTGGTTCCCGTACTCCATGCCTATAAGCGACATATACGGAGTGGCGCAGGCTCTGGACAACGTGATCGAAGAAGAGGGCTTTGTGTCAAGACACAAAGCGATTGCAGAGGCTACAAGAAGCGCCCTGACAGAAGCTGGGCTTGAGCTGTACCTGAAGCATGGATTCTCAGACACGGTTACGGCTGTGAAGGTGCCGGCCGGGCTGAAGGATTCAGATATACTCCGCCTTATGAGGGAGAAGCATGGGGTCATGATTGCGGGCTCGCTTGGCTGCCTCTCAGGAAAGGTCATACGCATCGGCCACATGGGAGAGAATGCCAACATAAGTGACATGGAGCTTGTAATGGATGCGCTCCAGGGTTCACTCGAGGAGCTCGGACTGGAGCTGTCCTGCAATATGAGACAGAATTTTCTGCGATTTTTTTGACACGCAATCTGATATAAACTATAATATAAGTAAGAGAATAATAAGACCACCTGTATGATATATGTGCAGGTGGTTAATCTGTATCGTAAAAGAGGTGAAACAGTGAAAAAAAGGTTTATGTACATATTTTTAATAATAATCATGTCGGCATCGTATACGTCCTGCGCATCACAGTCCGCCCAGTCAGAAATGAGCATCAGAAAGGCGGAGCTTACAGAGGAAGAGCTCAGAATGGCTCAGCTTATAGGGTCGCAGTCGGCACTCTCGGACATTACCTGCAGCATATTCGATTTTTCTGTGGATGAAAGCGTAGAAAAGCTGCAGCTTAACACTTACAGGCTAAATGACGGAGAATGGGAGCTCATAAGCGGAGGCGGAGGAGAAGTTTTTAAAGATACCGAAGGCAGGATAGCGCTAAATTTCGGAAATATCGGTGACGGAATGAGGATAGCTATTCAGAGCGAAAATACAAGCTCATCTACAGACTGGAAGACATCAGCGCCTCAAAATCTTCATGGAGTAAGCACCGCGACCTCATATCTCACTGAAGTGACAGATATAGAATACGAAAAGGAGATACCTCTAGTGGTTCAGATATCCACAAAATCAAATTCTATAAGCTCTTATGGGACGGAGTATTTCTACAGTCCTGAGAAATATGAAGAACAGGAATATGAAAGCATATATGCAGTCACAGTCAGATTTAGCCAGGAAAAACTCAGCTGATAAAAATGTGGAAAAGAAAGGATTAATATTATGGAGGCCATGATCGAAAGACTTAAGGTCCTGCCTGGAAAGACAGGGTTTTTCTACAAAAACCTTGAAACAGGAGAGATACTGAAATGGAACGAAAACGAGAAATTCATACCTGCAAGCGTGATAAAGCTGCCGGTTATGATGTCGTTTTTCACTGCCAGCACCAGCAGGCGGTCGGTGGTATGGCCCAGTATGAATATCGGATAGTCGCTGTAATGAAATCTCAGCTCGAGCGCCTCCGATAGAGTTGCAACGGCAAGGCATGAGGCTCCAGATTCAATAAGCGTTCGGGCTATCCTTACGCTCCCGTGGCCGTAGCCGTCAGCCTTTATGACGGCCATTACATCGACACCCTCCCCTGCCATAGCCTTTATGCTTTTCATGTTGTGTGAAATGGCGCAAAGGTCGATCTTCACATAGGTGTCTCTCAAGAGCGTATCTCTCACGAGAAGCTCTCCTGGTTCACTACTTATGACTGATTCCACTGCAATCACTTCCTTTCATCTAAAGCAGCCTCAGTACGCTCATTATCTCGATCAGCATCCCGGATTTCATGCTTTCCTCGTCAGGGCAGTAGTATGCACTGTGAAGGATATCTGAAGACGGCCCGCCTTGCTTCTTCGTTCCAAGGTTGAAATAGAGCGACCTCACCGCATTTGAGAAATATGAAAAATCATCAGAGCCAAGGCTAGGCTCAGGCATGAAATGTATCCTGTCGCTTCCGATGCACTCCTGCGCTGCTTCCCTTACTGTATCCAGAAGAAAATCGTCATTCACGAGCGCAGGGTAGCTGTCCCTGAAGCATACCTCGGCTCTTGTGCCAAAAGCCTCAGCGGTAGAAGAAGCCAGGCTGAGCAGTCTGTCCTTTATGAACCTCTGCGTCTCATTGTCCAGGGCCCGTATTATCCCTGAAAGCACCGCTTTTTCCGGGATAACGTTGTTTGCCGTTCCCGATATGAATTTCCCGACGGTTATGAGGCCCGGATTTGCCGGAGAGAGGTTTCTGCTTATTATGCTCTGAAGGCCTGCAACTATGTGTGATGCTGCCAGGATAGGGTCTGCTCCGTCATCTGGATGAGCCCCGTGGCAGGATTTTCCGCTCACCGTCAGCTCCGGATGCATATGCAGGTCCCTTCTTATTTCGACGGTCTCGTCATAAATCTCATCGATCCTCTTTTTTATATTATCTTTTTTCTCCATAATTCCCTCCTCCTGCGTCACATAATATAATTATATTTCAAAAATTAGAAAATTCATATATAATAAAAATATGCAATTAATGTGCCAATACAGAAAGCGAGGAAGTAGCCCTAAGAGGTGAAAAGCAATATGAGGATAAT
>SAAM01000292.1 GCA_009929415.1 Clostridia bacterium
CTAAGCTCTACGCTTTCGCAGATAGGTACAGCAGCGGATCAGGTGGCTGGAGGATCGGACCAGGTAGCGGCTGGAGCGCAGAGCCTGAGCCAGGGATCTACAGAGCAGGCCTCATCTGTTGAGGATCTTTCTTCAAGCCTTTCAGAGATAACAGAAAGGATTTCTGAGAACAGCAGAAATGCAGAAGCAGCAAGCCGACTGAGCATGGAGACCGGAAAAGCCGTGAATGAGAGCAATCAGAAGATGAATGAAATAGTGGAAGCCATGGAGGTGATTACTCAGAAGTCGGACGAGATAGGAAAGATAATAAAGACTATAGATGACATAGCATTCCAGACGAACATACTGGCGCTCAACGCCGCCATAGAAGCAGCGCGTGCGGGCGCAGCAGGAAAAGGATTTGCGGTAGTGGCGGACGAAGTAAGAAACCTTGCCCAGAAATCGGCGCTTGCCGCCCGGGAAACCACAGAGCTTATAGAAGGCTCAATGGAGGCCATCTCCGCAGGAAGATCGGTGATAAGTCAGACTGCCTCGGCGCTAGAGCTCGTAGTTGAGAAGACAGAATCGGTAGGCAGAGAAATCACTAGGATAGCGGATGCCTCTTCGCTCCAGGCACAGGAGGCTGAAAAGATAACCTCAGGAGTAGAGCAGATATCATCTGTCGTCCTGAGCACGTCAGCGACTGCAGAAGAGAGCGCTGCGGCCAGTGAGGAGCTTGCAGCTCAGGCGCAGACGCTGAAGGAACTCGTGGGAACATTCAGGATAAAAAGTGATTTTTAATAAGAATTTTTAATAAGAATATTTGAAGCATATAAAAAGCAGTACCTCTGAAATAAACTGAGGTACTGCTTTTACGTTTTTACTGAAGTGAGTTATTTTATTCTGAACTTGCCAATCAGATTGTCCAGGATCTGAGACTGTCCGAACAGCTCTTCGCTTGCCGCAGCGCTTTCCTCGGCTGTGGCCGAGTTTGTCTGCACAACTGCGGATATCTGATCCATACCTGTAGTTATCTGAGATATTGCAACTGATTCCTGCTGAAGCGAATCTGAGATGAGATCTATTTTCTCTACTATTGACAGAGAATCAGAAGAGACCTTTGAAACCGAGTCTGCGGTCTTTACGGCCATCTCGGATTCATCTTTTATAAGCTCCACGGAAGATTCTATCAGTTCGGAGATGTTTCTTGCCGCCTCGGCGCTCTTGCCTGCTTACGTTTCCGGCATTCATGGCATTTGTCTTTACCTTATCAGAGATATCTTCTATTGTCGCAGAGAGCTCCTCGACAGAGCTTGCCTGCTCTGCAGCTCCCTGAGCCAGAGACTGGGATGCGCTCGAAACCTGGTCTGAGCTCAGAGAAACCTGACCTGAGGCCTGCTGCATCTCTGCAAGGACGTTATTCAGAGAGTAGATTATGTTGTTGAGGGAATCCTTTATTTTCTGGAAATCGCCTTCGTATTCACGATCCACTTCCAGTTGGAGATTTCCTGAAGCAATGTTTTCGAGTATATATGATATGTCGCTTATATATCCATGCAGGCTCTCTGATGTGGATTTGAATATCCTCATGAGGTCTCCTAGCTCATCCTCGGGAATCTTTGATTCATCGAGCTTTGTATTCAGATTTCCTTTTCCCATCTGCTCCGCCATGTCTATGACATCATTCAGAGGAGAAAGAGATTTCTTGAGTATCGCAAGTGCCATAAGAGCAAGTATCAGGACCCCTGCAATCGCTATTGCGATAACGATTAGAGTTACGTTTCTCACCGGTGCCAGGGCTTCACTCTGGTCCACTACGAATACGCTCGACCATGATTTGTCAAAGCCGCTTATATTAACAGGGGAATGCACTACGAAGGTCTTTCCGCTGCCGTCTATGGAGCGGTTGCCCTCGTTTATTATGAATTCTCCATTTTTTGAGGCATTCAGCACGAAATCATTTTCGCCGGCTGACTCATATACTGTACCTACCATGGAAGGGTCTGCCGAGTGGGCGATATAGCTTGCTCCGTTGGTGAGCATATAGCTGTAGGCTGTTTCGTAGTCGCCTCTGTCGTATTCAAGTCCGCTTATAGCATCTGTGAGTATGTCGCAGTTAGCAACTCCTATGAAATTTCCGTTTGCATCGAGGATGGGATTGCTTAGAGTTATAAGCCATACGGTCTCACCTGTGGAAAGCTCGTATGAGTAAGGCTCTGTTATGTGCGTTGAGAGAGTGTCTCTTGCAGGAGCATAGTAATCTGCGGGTGAATATGTTTCATAGTCGTTATACACATCCATTACTACATCAGCGCCGTCGCGAAATGCATAGTATGAGAGCCCCTGAGGAGTATCTGCAAAGAACTGGTCCGGCTCAAACGCATAGTAGGCGGAAAAAATCCTGTCATCCTTGAGGATTTCGGTAAGGGAATTCTTCAGCATCCTTTCTGCAGATTCCTTATCAAGTGACCGGTACCTGTTGACCTCCATGGCGAGGGCCTTTGAGGTCGTCTGAAGATTCTCGAGGTAGGCCTGGGCTATGTTGGCGTTGTGTTTTGAGATATAGCTTATCTCGCTCTTTACATCTCCTGAAATAATGCTGTTGAGAAGTATGTTCAGCGCTATGCAGATAACGAGCATTACGGCTGTGACTATTCCCGCGATTTTCAGCGGTATCTGGAACATCAGGCTTTTTCTGTTTTTGATCATA
>SAAM01000293.1 GCA_009929415.1 Clostridia bacterium
TCAGATAAATGCTGGACCTTGGCACTTGGGCTTTCCGCAGCAAAAGGTATAGGCAAGAGGGATTCAGGGGTAAAAAAGCTGTTGAACCTTGAACTGGAGACAAATGATACCATGAAGGATTTTATCATAAAAGGCGCGTTGAGTGATGACCCGGCAGCAGCAGCGGCCGGAGGGGCTCTTTTCCTGAACGGATTTTTTGACAGGATATTTGACAATACGCTCAAAGCGGAAAAGATATATATAAGCCCGGTATTCATGAGGCTTGCAGTTATCAATATGGCAGATGTGGAGAATATACAGACTGATATCAGAAACGCCGTCATGCGTGCATGTTCCAGACTCTCTGCAAGAAAGGTGCCCTCTGAAGACCTGCCGTTTAAGATAACCAAAAGCAGAAGTGTTTTTGGCAGTTTTCTGGAATATACGGTAAAACGGCTGAGAGCACAGATGGAGAGAAAGAAAAACCCATGGACTGAAAATGATGTCAGGCTCTGGGTAGAAGATTATTTTACCCCGGTAATATCTGCAATAGCCAGAGAATCCTCCGAGATACTGGAACGTATGAAGGATGATCACCAGTACAGGATGAATGCAATGCTGAGCATATATAGGATAGAAAAGGATGATTTCGGCGAATCACTGACAGTTTCTGACTGGGGCATGGCCTCCGAGATGACAGGCTATACATTCACAATGTATGCGGACGAGGCTCAGAAATTCCGTCAGTCTTGCATCGAAAGGAAATGGGCGGACAGAAAGGCCGGCAGAGAAGAAACCGAGGACAATGACAGGAACATGGTGATAAGACAGATGTCCGGGGAAGATGGTTTCTGGGTTCTGGGGCAGTTTGCCGGGGCAGCCTGGAGAGACAGGGACGGTAAGAAATCCGGCTATATTTCATTAGAGGGACGTTACGGACAGAGGGACATGAACCTTTATATAACAACCGATATAAAGCTTCCGCTTATAAACATAGATATTATTAAGAAGGTCCAGGCAGCGGGAGGCTATATTGCTGTCAAGGTAAGATATGATTTTGAAAAAAACAGCTTTGACCTTGTGACTGAAAAAAAGGTCTTTGCCGACCCCACTGTCAGTTGCGGTATTGAAAATCTGGCGTCAGGGATCGCGGTGCTGCCGATGCTTGTTCCGGGCAACAGACGGGCGGATGAAAATAAGCCCGGATATATGCCAATAACACCGCTGAGACGCAGAGAGGGGATCGCCGGAAGGCATATAATCACCTCGGTCTCCAAGATTTCTTCAAGGGCTTATGTAGATACTGCAAGGACAAAGCACTTTTTCAAATACTGGCAGAGTATAAGCGGACCTGCAGAGAGGATACGGATAATTGCCCGAAGGGCGGGGGAATGGATCGAGCTCCCTCATCCCAAAGATTAAGAATAATGTTGTTTATATATATCAGAACTCATACATTTAAATAAAGCAATATACGCGCTGCAGAAAACCAGAGATAAAGGAGGCAGCCGGAAGCAGGTTGCCGGCAAACCAATATGAATTTCACATCCGCCGATAATATGAAAAAACACCTTAAACTTAATATGCCGTCGATGAAAGGTTTTCATATAGCCAATATCTATATGCTTGGATCCGTACTTTCCGGATGGACGACAGGCAAACTGCTTGGTCAGCTTGTGGTTTCCTGCTGGCAGAGCAATAAGGCTCCCGTATTTGTGCTAAATGAAACAGTTTTAAAAGATTCTGTAATGGAAGCTCTTGCAGAGATAACATCAGATTACTGCGGAGGAGACCAGGGCATATATTTTGCTGATGTGAGGGATCGGGAGACAAAAGAGAAGATAGTAAGGGAAATAAACGGCGCATACAGGGTATGGTTCGTAAGCTTCGGCGAAAATCCAGGTAAGGATTAAAAATTTTAAAAACGAACTGTCCGGTATTGCCGGATAGTTGCAGGAAAAGGTCCCGGCATAGCGCCGGGACCCTATTGTTATGATAAACAGACAACGTCCTTTTTCAGATGGTGAATACAGGACCGGGATCAGAGGTTCCTTCTTCGCGTCTTGCTTCGTTGAATAGGTTGTCAGCCGCTGCCTTTGCGCCTATTCCTTTGGGAGATGTCTTATCATAAGGACTAAGGGTAAGTGCGGCATTCTTCCCCTCTTCCTCCCAGTAGAGAAACATTTTTTCCCTGTCATACTTCTCGGGTCTTTTGTCCAGATCCCTTATAATACTCTTGTAATTGTTGCGTATAAGCCGGTTGGCCTCAGTGTTATAAATATGACTTTCAATGATCTTTTTTGCTCCTGTGATGAATTCCTGATAGGCCTTTTTGTTCAGGAGGTAAATGCTGCTGTCGGGATCGTTGACTACCATGCGGTTGAGGATCTCTGTGATCGGTATGGTGCACACCGGAGGCAGGGAGAAGTTTTTCGGATATTTTACCCGTTCAAATATGACCTGTCCCCCAAGTATTTTCTTGCTGTCAGCCGTTCCCCTTATTGATTTGAGACGATAGGTGTATCTGTCCATAGCCTCTTTTTTGTAACGATCTTCCGGAAAAAGTCCTGTACTTGTGAAAGAGTCTTCCGGAGCCGATATCCAAAACAGAGGTTCTCCGTACTTTCTGACTATCTCCAGGAAAAGTCCCAGGAGTTCCCTCGCACACAGCTGACTGTCTTCACACCTCTTAGTGGCACCGGC
>SAAM01000294.1 GCA_009929415.1 Clostridia bacterium
CTGGTCAAGGACAAGCAGGCAGATGCTTTCCTCAGCGCAGGAAGCACCGGGGCAATACTTGTAGGAGGCCTTTTCATCGTGGGCAGGATAAAGGGGATCGACAGGCCGGCTCTCACAGGATTCTTCCCGAATCCAAAAGGCTATACAGTCCTTCTTGACATCGGAGCGAACGCGGACTGCAAGGCAAGGAACATACTCGAGTTTGGAGTAATGGGCTCGCTTTATGCGGAAAAAGTGCTCGGGATCAAAAATCCGTCGGTCGGCCTGCTTAACAACGGAACTGAAGAAGGCAAGGGCAATGACCTCACCAAGGAGGCATTTGCGCTAATGAAAGGCAGCGACCAGATCAATTTCTACGGAAACATAGAAGGAAGGGACATGCCGGCAGGAACCGTCGATGTTGCAGTCACAGACGGCTTTACGGGCAATGTGGTCCTCAAGACTACTGAGGGAGTAGCCTCGACCATAATGAAAATGATGAAGGATGCACTGATGTCATCGACAAAGGGCAAGATAGCCGGAGCGATGATAAAAAGCGACATGAAGGCCCTCAAGGACGGCTTCAGCGCTGATGCCATAGGAGGAGCGCCTTTTCTTGGAGTCGACGGCGTAGTGCTCAAGGCACACGGAAACTCAAGAGCCATAGCGATCACTAATGCGATACTTCAGGCAAGGAGATTCAAGGAATCAAATTACATCGAGGAGCTGAAGGCTCACATAGAGCAGCTTTAAAAATATTTTGCTACTTCAGATAAAATTTGATATAATGATATGTATGAATCGTATACAAAATCAGGAGGTCAGGATATGAATGAAATGGGAAATGTAAATATATCAGAAGATGTTATCGTGACTATATCAAATATAGCGGCTAATGAAATAGAAGGTGTTGCAGGCGTATACAGCGGAATCGCAGATGCGCTGCTTGAGATATTCAGGGGCAAGAAATTCAACAAGGGAGTATCTGTAATTCTTGAAGAAGAAAAGATATCCGTGACCATCATAATAGATGTGGAATATGGCAGGATAATCCCTGAGGTTGCAAAAAAAGTACAGGAAAACGTCAAAAACGCTATAGAATCAATGACAGAGCGAGAAGTAAACGAAGTAAACGTTCATGTTCATGGAGTAGTTATAAAGTCAGAAAAACCTGAGAAGCACAAAGCTGTATCAGAATAATTGGAGAAGATATGGGAAGAAGAGAAGAACGTCAGAAAGCCGTAGAGCTTTTGTATGAAATGTCCGTGCAGAAAGAAGATGAAGCTGCATATATAAAGGAGTACCTCGATAAATATGAGCTGGACAGCGAAAACCTCAAATTCGCTGTGAGGATACTTGAGGCTTATTTTGAAAACAAAGAACATGTGAATTCTGCGATTTCTGAAAATCTTCAGAAATGGAAGATTGAGAGACTCGGAAAGATAGACCTGAACATAATAAGGATTGCGACTACGGAGATGCTCTATTTTGACGATGTTCCGGAGGCTGTATCCATAAACGAGGCGGTAGAGCTTGCAAAGCTGTTCTCTGAGGAAAAGGCTTTTAAATTCATAAATAAAGTACTGAGAAATATACTTGAATCAACAAAGAAGGGTGAATAAATGCAGTTGTTTTTAAAGATAATGTTCATGATGGCGGTTGGTGGCCTTATAGGCTGGATGACTAATGTCATAGCGATAAAGCTTCTGTTCAGGCCGCTTCTGCCAGTGCGAGTCCCACTTACCAATTTTCATATAATAGGGCTCATACCAAAAAGAAGATTAGACATAGCGAGAAACATCGGACAGACGGTCCACAATGAGTTGATCTCTATGGATGAGATAGGCGAAAGACTCCTTACGGATGAAAACAGAGCCTGGATGACAGCTGAGATAAAAGGCAAGATAGCAAGCGTGATAGATGACAAGATGTCCATACTTCCCTCAGGGCTCAAGATGATGGCTATGGGGATGCTTGGAGATGTCGTAGACAGAGAAATCGCGGTATTCATAGACGAAAAGTCAGGCGAGCTTGTTAAAAAGGCAGGAGAGAATGTCAACATAGGAGAGATGGTCGAAGAGAAGATAAACCAGTTCGAGCTTGAAAAGATAGAGGAGATAATCCTCAGCGTAGCAAAGTCAGAGCTAAAGCATATAGAAGTCCTCGGAGGAGTCCTCGGAGCGGCTATAGGGCTTTTTCAGGCTGGCGTGATGCAGCTTTTCTGGTAATTAGTGTTGACAAAAATATTCTGTAATAATATAATAATTGATAAGATATAAGAAATGCGTTGAAAAGACGAGTAATAGCTGTGATTTATCTGCAGAGAGGAAACCCTGAGCTGAAAGTTTCCGGTAAAGAAAGCTATGAAAACCACCTTTGAGCACTCACTAACAGTGAGCGGGAGGCCCGATACAGCCGCAAGAGAACAAACTTGGGTGGAACCACGTATATACGTCCCATGAGCTTTTATGCTCATGGGATTTTTTAATACCAGGATTCTGAAATGGAGGATAATATGATTAAAGTACAGTTAAAAGACGGTTCGGTAAGAGAATTCGAGCAGGGCGCAAGCGTGCTTGACGTAGCAAACTCAATAAGCGATGGACTTGCAAGAGCGATAACAGGAGCAAAATTAAATGGAGCCGTGGTAGGGACAGGTCATCAGATAGAAGAAGACTCAAAGATAGAGTTCCT